>JBHOSY010000050.1:0-24156 GCA_042584165.1 Bacteroidota bacterium
ATCCTGAGTGTTGAGGGTAGTTGTTGTGCAATCGAGAGAGTAATGATGTTGGAATTAAATTTTCCTTTTCTATGATGCGCCTTGCATCATCACTCAAATCATGATGGTCCATTAGTATTTGAACATCCGACTGCTGAATTGTTAATATATCCCTTGAGTTCCCTGATTTTCGTGTTTTTGTTGTTTCCTCCGTGATTGTATTGATTCCTGTCATTCTTAATTTGGTTGTTATAAAATATTCTGAGGAGTTATTATCCATAACATTTCAGCTTCTTTTCCACTGATATTTCTGAATAAGTGACGTTTACTTGAGTTAAAATAGAATCCATCCCCCTCACTTAAACTGTATTGTTTTTCATTGATCAATGCTTCAAACCTGCCTTTAAGTACAAAGCAAAACTCCTGGCCAGGATAGTTACTTGTCATAATCCCTTCAGAATCTGAATTCTTACCGAATTGAATGATATAAGGTTCAATTTGCTTTGACGGATCATGATAGGACAGTAAATATAAGCTGGTTCCGTTTTTATTCTTTTTTGCTAGTCGTCTTTCGTTTGATTTTAGTAAAGGATGTTGAACCAGATTTTCATTTTCTCCAATTAATTCACCAACTGTGGTCTGCAGTGTCTCGGCTATTTTTACTAAAGTTACAATTGATGGAAAAGCTTTTCCTTTTTCGATTTGAGAAATTAAACTGGAAGTAACACCAATTTTGATCGATAATTCTTTTATTTGGAATCCAAGACTTTCTCTTTTCTTCTTTATCCTTTTACCAATTTGATCCATAAACGCTAGGTGTCGTGATCATCTCGTCAAGTTAAATTATATTTTACAAATTAAATAATATTTAATTATATAATGAATCAATAAATGCTATATATAACGTGATTATTTCCCGAAATAAAATTGACATCTGAAACACTGCAGGGTTAGTATCATTTAACAGGAGTTAGATTAGTTTATTCCAGAGCACTTCGGATACCTTAATAAAAATCTTAATTCTTTACTTCACTATTCGGATATAATACTCTGATTATTAATGTATTACTGTATATATTTTGGATATTGTAATGTTCTGTGAAAAAATATTAGGTTGTGTGCTCAGAAATTCTAGGTGTGTTTATTTGGACAGTTTGGATAATTTGTATAATCCCTCATTCGTCAAATAAGATCCTGGATACACGCTATAATTACAGTATTACTACGCTTAACAACCATGCTGTGACAGCAGCAGCAACACCCATAATGGCCGTTCCTGTACTTTGCAATCTATAACCTGTCTTAACATCCATATTCGAAAACTGCGTTACTACCCAAAAGTAACTGTCATTGGCATGGCTGAAGATCATGGCCCCTGAACCGATTGCAACCACAACCAATGCCCGGGCCATGGGTTCATCAAGTCCCAATGATGGAAGCAATGGCGCCATCAGGCTGGCGCTGGTAATAATGGATACTGTACCTGATCCCTGTGCTGTTTTTAGTACTGCCGCAAGAATAATAGGTAGAAGAATTCCCAGGCTTTTCGCTCCGGAAAGATTGTTCTGAATAACCTCACCTATTCCGGAATCCTGTAATACTTTACCGAAAGCGCCACCGCAACCAGTAATTATAATGATGGAAGCCGAAGCAACAACAGCCTGTCCCAACCAACCGGATGGTGACAGCATTTCCCTTGTCAGTTTTTGGGGAAGCAAAAATGAAAACAATACGCCAATAAACAAGGCCACAACGGGTTGTCCTATAAAACTGATCAAAGTTGATGCTGTTCCTTCTCCAAATGGTAATGATGGCAACTCACTAATCGATCTCAGGATGATCAATATAATAGGTAATAAAATCGGAACGATGGATTTAACTGCAGATGGTCCCCTGTTGGATTGTTCTGGAATCGGCTGCTCTTCTTCAGTAGAATCAGGAACGAGATGAAATTTTGAGGCCACCTTAACCGCAAATAACCACCCAATAATTAAGCCAACAATACTAACAGGTATACCAAGCATAATTACTTTGCCGAGATCCGCATTCAATAGTGCCGCCCCGGCCACCGGACCGGGTGTGGGTGGTATAATAGAATGCGTAACGTTTAATCCCATGCTTAATGCAATGATGCCAATGGCCAGTGGGATTTTAGCCTGCCTGGATAAAGCCTTTACCAGGGGAGAGAGAATAATAAACGCTGAATCGCAGAAAACAGGGATGCTTACAAAATATCCGGTAATACTCATAGACAATGGAACATTCCTCTTTCCCACAATTTTCAGGATACCCTCTGCCAGTTTATATGCACCACCTGATTTTTCAAGGAACTTACCAATAATGGTACCGGCAAGAATTACAATTCCAATATAGCCCAGCGTATTTCCAAATCCAGTGTTTACAGCTACCACAACACTTCCCAGTGACATTGTCCCCGATAACATACCGAATCCAAACGCAGCTCCTAATAATGCCAGGACAGGATGCCATTTAAGTTTTGATGTTGTAAAAACTATGAAAACAATTGAGAGTATTAGCAGAATAATAAGCCGCATAATATTAGTTATAAATCAAAGTATTCTCATTTGTGGTTCTTGTTGTACTCTTAGTGGATCTTTAAGCTACAGCTTATAAATATTAGTTATTACAAGAAGATTCATAATGAAGCACGAAGAGTCTATTTTATATTTTATCTCAAAATATTGAAATCATTCTCCTTTTACAACTTTCAGCCAATATCATGTGTATTTACTTTAAAAGTTCAAAATCATGAAAAAGATTCCATTTATCATTTTATTGACTATCACCTGCTGGAGTTGTTCGCTTTTCGAAGGTGATGGTGAAAACGATAACATTCCAAATCTACGTGAATTAACACCAGAAGAACAAGAGCTGGTATCTTCCACCAATCAATTTGCATTTGATGTTTTCATGAATATTCAGACAAAATATTCATCAGAGAATTTCTTTATATCACCACTTAGTATTGAATACGCATTGGCCATGACCTTGAATGGTGCAGATGGCACCACACTCGATGCTATTAAATCTACCCTGAATACGGAAAGCATGTCTGAATCAGAAATCAATGATGCATATCAATCATTAACCGAGTTTTTAATATCTCTTGACAAAACCGTAGAATTATCCATAGCAAACTCAGTCTGGAATGATAATGCATATACTGTGAAAAGTTCATTCATTGACGTTATGAATACCTATTATGCAGCATATGTAGAAGGATTGGACTTTTCTGAACCGGATGCAAAGAACACAATCAATAACTGGGTTAATGAAGAAACGCATGGCAAGATCAAAGAGCTGATTGACCAGATACCTCCCGAAGCAGTTATGTATTTGATCAATGCCATCTATTTTAAAGCAGACTGGACCTATGAATTTGATGAATCACTTACAGAAAAAGGAGATTTTTTCCTTGATGATGGATCAAAGATCCTGGTGGACATGATGACATCCAATGGAGCAGAAATTAATTATTATAGCAATAATACATTTCAGTTGATTGATATTCCATATGGGAATGGACAGTATTATATGACTATTCTGCTTCCATCTGAAAATGAATCAACTTCATCGGTAACTGAATTACTATCTACAACCAACCTGATGGAATGGTTAAATGGTAGTAATGTGATCACGACCCAGTTAATAATGCCCAAATTCAAGATTGAGTTTAAAACCTCTTTAAATGAAGCTCTTTCAACCCTTGGTATGGGAATTGCTTTTGGTGATGGTGCTGATTTATCACGGTTATTTGAGGATCCCATTGATCTTTTCATTAGTCGCGTTCTACATAAAGCAGTTATAGAAGTGGATGAAAAAGGGTCTGAAGCTGCTGCTGCTACGGCCGTAGAAGTCTCACTGACGTCAGCAGATCCCGGCAATCCACTTACAATTCTCATTGACAGGCCCTTTGTTTTCCTGATACGGGAAAAACATTCAAACCATATTCTTTTTGCAGGTCAGCTATCGAATCCGTCTTGATATAATTCACGGGAAGAGTAATTAGATTTTAATCCCGGGTTTAAAATCCGGGATTACTCAACTTCTGGTCAGTTTTCAAATAAACCAGCTAAATCCTTTAGCAATAAAATCAATTTGGATCCTTTTTATTTTCTTCCATATACTTTTTAGAGTAAATTATGAGGCTACAATCCTGGATTTATTAAACGTCAGAATTATTATTATGAAAAGGATACCTCAGATCTTATTCTTCATCTTGTTTTCTTGCTTCGCACTGGATGGACTTACCCAAACAATCGTCAAAAATAAAAAAATCGTTAAAGTCCTATCCTTAAATATTCTACATGGAGCCACTACCCGTGGAGATTTTAATTTAGACATGATTTCTGAAGTAATTATTCAAGCCGACCCAGATCTTGTTGCCCTTCAGGAGGTCGATTATCAAACTAACAGATCAAAAAAATATGACCTTACCACTGAATTGGGCTGGCGATGTAAAATGGTTCCATTGTTCGGAAGGGCAATGTATTTTGATGGTGGGGAATATGGGGATGGGATATTATCAAAACATACAATCATTCAAAGCCGGAATGTAGGATTACCCTTTTCTTCCACAAACGAGCCACGCACTGCTGTTGAGATCACTACAGTATTAAATTCAGGTGATGCGATATGTTTTATAGGAACGCACCTGGATCATACAAGTGATGAATCAGACAGGATTGCACAAGCCAGCAAAATAAACGAAGTATTTTCATCAAACAAATTCCCGACGATCCTCGCTGGAGATCTAAATGCAGCCCCAGGTAGTAACACCATCAATACCCTTGAAAAAATATGGTCTTCTTCCTATGATAAAAACAATCCTGCACCTACTTTCCCTTCAAAAAATCCCAGGGTCAAAATTGATTATGTGATGTTTATTCCCGAAGATCGATGGAAAGTAATCGAAACTGAAGTTATTGAAAATGAAATCGCTTCAGATCATTGCGGTTATTTAGTAACGCTTGAGTTGTTGGAATAATGATTTCACCAGCCCACTGTCAGTTAGAATTTCTATTAGAAACTTTTGTAAATTATGGTCTAATTCCTGATTAATGTATCAGTTATCCTGAAGTAATGAAGATGATAACTAACCTGATTACAGTAGCCGTAATGTTCATCACCTTTATTGTAATTATTGGATATTATTTTCAACACCTGGTTATATTTTTTCCTGAAAAGCTTCCAAAAGATTATAAATATTCATTCAGCGGAGTTTTCGAAGAGAGATTTTTTGAGACAGATAAGCATATCCTAATCAACGGTCTTCATTTCAAGGCGGATAATCCTGAAGGCATCATCTTATACCTTCATGGCAATGCCGGAAGCTTGAAAGGATGGGGAGAAGTAGCCTACGATTTTTTATCATTTGGATATGATGTGTTAATCATTGATTACAGAGGATTTGGTAAAAGTTCTGGAAGAATATCCGAAGAAAATATGTACCACGATGCTCAATTTGTGTATGATCAAATAAAAAGCTTATTCCACGAGAACCAGATAACAGTTTATGGCCGATCCATTGGAACCGGAGTTGCATCCTATATAGCAGCTTATAACAATCCAGCCAAACTTATTCTTGAATCTCCTTATGTGAGTTTGCCGGATATGGCTAAAAAGTATTATCCCTGGTTCCCTAAAAAACTGATCCGATTTCATTTCCCAAATGATAAACATCTTGAAAGGATCACTTGTCCTGTTTTTATTATACATGGTTCTCATGATGAAATTATCCCTGTTAACTCCAGCAACAGACTGGGTGAAAAATTGAAACCTGGAGACCAGCTATTCATTATTGATGGCGGACATCACAACGATTTATCCATGTTTGAGGAGTATCAGAATAAACTCATTGAAATATTGAAGTAACATCCACTTGCCTTTAAGGATCTTACATCCTAACTTCAATCTGATTTCGTAAGTTTTTTATTTTTTTACTCCTGAGTACAGGGGTTCATCCTGAATTGAATTTGTATTGCACGAAGACTCATATACAAATAAGGAGATTTTTATTAAATGAAAATTTACTGGGATTCAAAGAATATGAAGGTAACCAATGACGAAGCAGCCAATAAATTCATTTACCGTGAATACAGGAAAGACAGGGAACTTTAAATATGTATAAACAAAATATAAATTATGAAAAACATATCAAGAAGAAATTTTATTGAAAAATCATTAGCGGCTGGAGCTGCAGGATTGATTGTCCCAACTGAAGTGGATGCATCAACTGATACATCCACTGAAAAGCTGAAAATCATGTCTCCTGCTAAAATAATAAAAGATGATATTTCACTAGCTCAGTGGGCCTTGGTCCAGGAAGTAAGAGATGGTAAATGGAAGACCCTCGACTTTGCCAAGGTTGCAAGGGAAGATTTCGATATTAATGGTATCGAATTTGTCAATACCCTTATGGAAGTCCCTACTTTACATTATCAGCAAGCATTAAATAAAAATGCTAAAGAATATGGCGTTACCAATGTTTTAATCATGGTGGATGCGGAAGCTGAACCCTGCTCATCTGACCGTAAAGAAAGGGAATTATTCAATGTCACACACCGAAAGTGGATCGATATTGCAAATTATCTTGGTTGTCATGCTATCCGAACCAATTGTCGTGGTCCTGAAGATGTAAATAAGGCGGAAGCATTGAAATGGGCTGCAGAATCATACAATATGCTGCTTGAATATGCCGTCCCGGCTGGCATAAGCGTTTGCATAGAAAACCACGGTGGCGTATCAAATGATGCTGATTGGATGGTATCCCTTATGGAAGAGGTTGATAATCTATACTTCGGATCCTACCCTGACTGGCGGCGTCCATCTGATAGATTTGATAATGTGAATTATCTTGATAAGATGCTTCCATGGGCAACCGGAATGTCCTATCGTAACCAACCGGAAGAAGAACAAACCGCCAAAATGATTAAAATGTGCCAGGATGGAGGGTATAAAGGCTGGTACGGGATTGAATCCGGAGGACGAGATGAAATCAAGATGGGTAAGAAACTCCTGGAAAAATATCTTGAGTTATAATTTCTAATAATCGGGACAAGGAGACCGCAGAGAAAGTACGGAAGACACTGAGTTAAAATTACTAAACTCAGTGTCTTTTCTGTTTTGATATGTATAATGTTAAATTAGTAACAAAAGGAAAATCTTTTCCATAAAGATTTAAGGTTTTAATAATGGATAAATTACCCGGTGGATTGTGGCCTGTTATGCTTACGCCATTTAAAGATGATGGAAGTATTGATTATGATGGATTAAAAGCCCTGACAGATTTTTATAGAGATGCAGGTGCAAATGGCCTGTTTGCAAATTGTCTTTCAAGCGAAATGTTTGACCTTACAAGTAAGGAGCGAATATCTATTACACAAACAGTAGTAAATCAATGCGCAGGTAAAATCCCCGTAGTGGCAACCGGAACTTTCTGTGAAGAAACTTCAGTTAATGCTGATTTCATTAAAAAGATTTTTGATACCGGAACCCATGCAGTAATAATCTCCACCAGCCAGATCATTAATCCTCAGGATGGTGATGATATTCTTAAATTGAAATTAGAAGAACTCATGAAAGCCACAGAAGGCATCCCGTTAGGGATCTATGAGTGTCCTGTACCATTTAAAAAACTGATATCACCACAACTCATAAAATGGCTAGCTGAAAGCAACCGGTTTCTCTATCATAAAGACACCAGTTGCAATTTGGATGAAATAATTACGAAATTGGAAATGATTGATGGATCAAATCTGAGTTTATATAATGCCAATACACCGACAGCACTTGAATCTATGCAATCAGGTGCCCGTGGTATTTCCCCGATTTCCGCCAATTTTTATCCGGAGTTTTATTCATATCTGTATAAAAATTATATGAATGAGGACAAAGCACGCAAGTTGAGTAATATGCTGACAATCATGGAAAATGTCACAGACAGATACTATCCATGGTCTGCGAAATGGTTTTTGCAGCATCGTGGTCTGCGAATAGATACAACCTGTAGAGTAGATGTTAACAAAATTGTTTACGAAGATCAGGTAAAACTCAATTCCCTCTATGAGATATTTCGGAACGTTGCTGAGTCTAATGGAATTCCTATTTTAGAGTTAAATTAAAATTTGAATAAAATGAATCAATTATATTTTAAACCAGGGTCTGTTTACATCATTTTATTATTTGCAGCTATTCTATTCGGATCTATTTTTATTCAACATAGACTCCCTGCCCAGGATAGACCACAGGCATTGATACAAATTGAAGAATTCATCTATGATGAAGCTCCATTCCCGAGTTGTCACGCCTCAACTGTAGCCGAAACACCAAATGGAATAGTAGCAGCGTGGTTTGGAGGTACTCATGAGAAAAACAAAGATGTTGAGATCTGGTTTAGTGGAAGGATAAAAGGTAATTGGACTGAGCCCATATCAATTGCCAATGGAATTCAGCATGCTGACAAACGTTATCCATGCTGGAACCCGGTATTGTTTCAGGTTCCTGGAGGGCCGCTTCAACTTTATTATAAGGTAGGACCGGATCCCAGGGAATGGTGGGGCGAAATAAAGGAATCGAATAACATGGGTATATCCTGGACGCAAGCAAGACGGCTTCCTGAGGATATCATAGGTCCTGTTAAGAATAAACCTGTTTTGTTATCCGATGGTCGTTTGATCTGTTTATCAAGTACTGAACAGGAAGGATGGAGAGTTCACCTGGAGGTTACTGAGGATTTTGGAAAAAGCTGGAAGATTATTGGTCCTTTAAATGATGGGAAAAAAATCAATGCAATTCAACCCAGCCTACTTACCTACCCTGATGAAAAATTCCAGATATTATGCAGATCCAAAGATAATGCGATAGTCACCAGTTGGTCAGAAGACGGGGGATCACAGTGGACTCAAATGGTATCAACTACACTGCCAAATCCTAATTCCGGCACGGATGCAGTGACACTTTCAAACGGCTGGCAATTACTGGTATATAATCACCAGACCAAAAAAGGAAATCAATGGGGAGGTAAGAGAAGTCCTTTAAATATATCCGTCTCGGATAATGGACATGAGTGGAAAGCCCTGTGTGAATTGGAAAATGAGAAAGGCGAATACTCCTACCCTGCTGTTATTCAATCTTCTGATGGTAAAGTACATATAACATATACCTGGAAAAGAGAAAAGATCAAGTACATTGTATTGGATATTGCGAAAACAGATTTTATATCACAGGATGTAATAAAGAATGGAGCCTGGCCGGATCAATAGTAAAGTTCCATATTCATCAGCTTTATCTAAACCTTAAGATCCCGGATTTTTCCGAGTATCATTGGGATTCTTCAAAGCTATTCATATAATCAACCAGTGTCTTAAGATCTGATTGTTTTCTTGGATTTAATTCTTTCTGTCCAGCAAATTCAGCTGCTTTTCGTGATTGTGAACCAAAAATCCTATAAATCGCCTTTTTACCTGAAGGTTTTGGATAAGCATTATGTTCGGCACATAGCAATGATCTGTCTTTAACAAATACTTTCATTTCCTTGTTTCCAACATCGAAAGCCTTTATATAATCAGGTTCCATCATTACATAATATATATTTGTAATGAGCGAATATTTTCCCCTGGAATGCATTTTACATATGCCCTGGATCGCAGAACCATCCTCATTTTTATAATTTTCACAACTGCGGAATTCCTCCAAAATACCTGTTTCTTCCTCTAATAAAGTGAACCAAACAATTCTATTAATGGTTTGGACTTTAATTTCATCATTTATATTAATTTCCAGCAGATTATACCTTAAATCATAACGGAGTGGGAATCCTTTGATTAATGTCCCTGAAGACAGATACATATCCCCTATCCTCCAGTCATCATACAGGTGATACTTCTCTTCATCCTTGGCAATATTATTATGGAAATGTGACATTACTAATTCCTGATCACTCCATTTATCCAATGTAGTGATTTCGCTCTGTGAAAAAGTTATCTCAGGTAAAAGAGTAAACGTTATAATGTATGATACAGTAATCAATAGCTTCATTTCAAAAAAATATTTGATTGATATAAATAATATTTAAAAAATCTAAATTAGCTGGAATCACATTATCCGCTCCGGCTCAAATAACTTCACGAAGATATTATAAGATTTTGTAGAAATTTTGTTTTTGCTATGATAGGTTAGCGATAATGAAATATATGAGCTTACATTGGTAAATAAATGAAATGAAACAAATAGTCCACTGATAAGCAATTGGATTAAAGTAGCTGAGTTGGTATCCAATTATAGGCATTCTTAGGATTTGATCTGAATAGCCAGCAAAGTTGTTGTAGTTAGTCATTAATTCTTTACTAAATTTATGATTGGTTCGTTCTATCCTGCCAGAATCGGCAAAGGAAGAATGAAGCATGTATATTGGTCTGATCATGAGTAAAAATTGAAAGCACTTATTACGGTATTAATCACGACACTTTTTTCTGTTACAATTCTTACAGGGCAGAATAAACTTTCAATATCCAGTGAACATGAAAAGATAGTTCACCAGACACTGGATAGTATTTACAATCTGAAATTTGATGAGGCTCATCAGCTCATCAGCCTTCTGGAAAATGAATTAGGCGATTATCCCGGTTTGTACTTGTTGAAATCATACTATATGTTTTGGAAGCATCTTCCAATAAAAGAAAACAGCCCTGTTTATTTAGAATTCATTGAAATGCTGAATAAGACTATTTCTACTTCAAAGGCCTTACCAGGGAAAATGGAAAATAATCCAGAGGCCTTATTTTATTCTATTTCAGCTCATGCCATTCTCACAAGGTTACATGTTGATAATGGTTATAATTTCAAGGCTCTTAATGAAGCGACAAAAGGCTATAAACATTTAAAAAAGGGATTTGAGCTTAAAGATCAATATGCGGATCTAAACCTTTTTTGTGGAATTTATAATTATTACAGGGAGAAATATCCAGAGGAAAACCCGGTTTTCAGACCATTTGTAGTGTTTTTTCGAAGTGGTGACAAGTTAGAAGGACTTGAAATGTTAAAGACGGGTTATAAAAATGGAGTATATACCCAGCCAGAATGCCTGGCATATCTTTATTTCATTTACCTGCGATATGAGTTTCTACCAGACCAGGCTCTTCCATATGCTCAAAAGCTTAATGAATTGTATCCACATAATACTTTCTATACGTCGCTGTTGATTGAGAACCTCATCTTTAGCAAGAACTTCAGTCAGGTAGACAGCTTATTATACTATTTGGAAAGCAAAGGAGAGATAAACTATCAGTATTTAGGTAGTATTTATCGAGGGCTATATGAAGAATTACACACGATGAAAGAAAACGAAGCTTTAAATGCTTATTTAAGGGCACTCTCGATAGAAAACCACAATGATATCACAAACCCCCATCACGCCAGCCTTCTTTATCTTGGACTTGGCAGGACATACTTAACCCTTAACAACGATCTTAAAGCAAAAGAATTTCTTAAAAAATCAGCAAGAATATCAGAATACGGATTTGTTCGGGATGAAGCGAAAAGACTACTTAATGAAATGTAATTATCTTCATCTTTATCGGTGACTGCAACTTTCTTTTGTACATTCAAATATGGCTGGGAATTTAAATCGATTTTTGTACTTTTGCCTCGTGTTTTTAAGAACGCTAAAATCCCTCCATTATGATCCTTTTTTATCGGGCCCAAGAAGGCAAAGTATTTGTTGTTGATTCCAGAATATCGTTGTCTGACGATAACAAGAAAAAGCTAACCTGGCTTTTCGGAGGTACAGAATTATCTGATAGTGAAAGTATTTTGGGAATGTTTATTGGTCCCCGCAAAGAAATGATTACCCCCTGGAGTACAAATGCGGTAGAGATTACCAGAAATATGGGAATAGATGGGATTGAGAGGATCGAAGAATTCCTGAATATCGAGGGGGCCGATATACAATTTGATCCAATGTTACAAGACAGGTATGATCGACTCAGCCAGAATATTTTCACAATTATTCACGAACCGGAACCCGTACGATATATAGAAGATATCGGCGCCTATAATGCAGAAGAAGGTTTAGCCCTGAGTACTGACGAAATAGAATACCTTGAATCGGTCAGCGAAAGGATGGATCGAAAATTGACTGACAGTGAAGTATTCGGATTCTCACAGGTAAATTCCGAACATTGCCGTCATAAAATTTTCAATGGTACATTTATCATAGATGATGAAGAAAAGGAAGAATCGCTGTTTGATTTAATTAGAAAAACCTCAAAGGTTCATCCAGATAATCTTGTTTCGGCTTACAAGGACAATGTTGCATTTCTAAAAGGACCAATTATTGAACAATTTGCACCTGAATCTCAAAACAAACCGGATTACTTCATAACAAAGGACATCGATTCAATCATCTCATTGAAAGCCGAAACACACAATTTTCCTACTACTGTTGAACCTTTTAATGGTGCATCGACTGGAACAGGAGGAGAAATACGTGACCGTATGGCCGGAGGCAAAGCGTCAATTCCCATGGCTGGCACTGCAGTCTATATGACTGCGTATTCCCACCTGGAGGGAAACAGACTATGGGAAAAAAATATAAATCCTCGCAAATGGTTATATCAGACCCCAATTGATATTCTTATTAAAGCTTCCAATGGCGCCAGTGATTTTGGCAATAAATTCGGTCAACCCCTGATTTGCGGGAGTATCCTTACTTTCGAGCATGAAGAACATAACCTCAAATTCGGGTATGATAAAGTAATCATGCTGGCTGGAGGAATTGGTTTTGGCAAAAACAAGGAAAGTGGAAAAGGGCATCCAAAAAAGGGAGATAAAATTATTTTGATGGGTGGCGATAATTATCGAATAGGTATGGGTGGTGGAGCAGTATCATCCGTCGCAACAGGGGAATATGCTAATGCGATTGAATTAAATGCAGTCCAACGTGCCAATCCGGAAATGCAAAAACGTGTTTACAATGCCATCCGGGCCATGTCAGAAACAGATACAAATCCAGTGATTTCAATTCATGATCATGGTGCCGGTGGACACCTGAATTGCTTTTCCGAACTGGTCGAAGAAACAGGTGGAACTATTGATTTAAACGAATTACCTGTCGGTGATCCAACATTATCCTCCAAAGAGATTGTAGGTAATGAATCTCAGGAAAGGATGGGCCTTATTATTAAGGAAAAAGATCTTAAGTATCTGGCTGAGACTGCTGAAAGGGAAAGGGCCCCCCTATTCAAAGTGGGTGAAATATCCGGAGATATGAATTTCAGGTTTGAAGATAAGAAAACAGGCAGGAATCCAATCGACTGGCCCCTGGAGTTTATGTTTGGAAAACCACCTAAAACAGTATTATCAGATAAGACACGTGATCTGGAATTCAGGGATATTGAATATGATAGAAATCAGATCCAATATTACCTGGAGCAGGTTCTCCAACTGGAGGCAGTAGCTTGTAAAGATTGGCTTACTAATAAGGTGGACAGATCGGTTACCGGTAAAATTGCCAAACAACAGACAGCTGGGAAACTTCAACTTCCACTCAATAATGTAGGTGTAGTTGCCCTTGATTACCAGGGCAAAAAGGGAATTGCAACATCTATTGGTCATGCACCTGTATCCGGACTGATTGATTCTTCAAAAGGCTCAATACTATCAGTTGCCGAAGCGTTAACAAATATTGTTTGGGCGCCAATAGAAGGTAAGCTACAGAATGTTTCATTAAGCGCTAACTGGATGTGGCCGTCTAAAAACCCGGGAGAGGATTCCAGGTTGTACCGGGCCGTTAAAGCAATAAGTGATTTTGCCATTGAGATTGGTGTAAATATCCCAACTGGAAAAGATTCATTGTCAATGACACAAAAATATAAGGATGGGAACGTTGTTTACGCTCCGGGTACAGTAATCATATCAGCGGCAGGTGAGGTTTCTGATATCAGAAAAGTAGTGGAGCCTGTTCTGCAACCTATGGAGACTTCAAGCATTTACTATATCAACATTTCGGATGATAATTTTAAATTGGGAGGCAGCAGTTTTGCACAGATATTTAATAAATTAGGATTTGAAGCACCATCAGTTACAGATCCACAACTATTTTCCAGAACTTTTAATGCAATTCAGGATCTGATAAAAGACAATATGATCCTTAGTGGACATGATATTGGCTCCGGAGGATTAATAACAACATTACTGGAGATGGTATTCACCGATAACAGTACAGGCGCGATATTCAATTTGTCAGAACTTGGAGATGACCTGATCAGGATACTTTTCAGTGAGCAGCCTGGACTGATTATACAGTCCTCAAATCAGGAAGATGTTGAGGAATTGTTTGAAGGGAATGGAATAAAGTTTGTTAAAATTGGACAAACATCCTCAATGAGGGAATTCAGGATCGAATTTCATGGAGAAACCTTGGATTTCGACATAGACTCCTTAAGAGACATCTGGTTTAACACCTCCTATCTGCTCGATACGCACCAAACAAAACCTGAGCTCGCAAGAGAAAGATTTGAGTCATACAAGAAACATAACCTTGAATTCAATTTCAATGACAATTTTACAGGCAAATTCAGCCAATATGATATCGACCCGAATAGAAAGTCAAGGACAGGTTTGAAGGCTGCCATTATACGTGAAAAAGGTGTAAACGGAGATCGTGAAATGGCATATGTTATGCATCTGGCCGGATTTGATGTGAAAGATGTTCATATGACAGATCTTATCGCTGGCCGCGAAACTTTGGAAGATATTCATTTCATTGTTTTTGTAGGAGGCTTTTCCAATTCGGATGTTCTTGGTTCTGCTAAAGGGTGGGCAGGGGCATTTCTTTTCAATCCCGCTGCAAAAAAGGCACTTGATAATTTTTATGCTCGTGAAGATACCTTAAGTCTGGGTATCTGTAATGGATGCCAGCTCGTAATAGAACTTGGTCTGATCTATCCTGATATGGCTGAAAAGCCCAGAATGCTTCATAATGATTCCGGGAAATTTGAATCAGGTTTTCTGAATATGGAAATTTTTCCAAACCAATCTGTTATGTTTAATTCCCTGGCAGGTTCAAGACTTGGTGTATGGGTGGCACATGGAGAGGGTAAATTCCATCTTTCGGGACATGAAACAGATTATCATATTCCCGGGAAATTTGTGACTTCAACATATCCGGTAAATCCCAATGGTTCGGATTTTAATGCAGCCTGTATTGCATCTGATAATGGAAGACACGTGGCCATGATGCCTCACCTTGAAAGAGCATTTTTCCCATGGCAATGGGGCTATTATCCGGTTGAAAGAAAAAACGATGATGTTACTCCATGGATTGAAGCTTTTGTCAATGCCAGAGAATGGGTGAAGGCTAAGATTTGATTTTGGAATGCAGATTTTGGAGGGCCATGCGTTAAGAAATGATCCGGTGGATCATTTTAGCAAGGAGCCAGCTTGTAGGGGAGGTAGTGGATTGTGGATTGCGGTGAATGACTATAATTAACGAAAAAATGAACGAGCAACGAGAGAATAATAAGGAGGTACGAACCAGACAAAACTTCAGTTCCGGAACCATATGGGAAGAAATCGGACGTGCACATGGTGAAATCTTTAATAAGATCAAACCTGCATCTACTATGGTAGAAGTCTCCTTAATCCATCCTGATTTGCTTGTTGAATTAGAAGTGACAGCGGTCGTACTAGATCAATTGTGATTCGAATTGATTGTATATAAGCCAGCATTTGTGATAATATGAACAATTTCTTCTCCCTCAGTCTTACCAAAGGGCCTGGTTGAGAAATTGCCTCGATAACCAAGCAGATTGATGTTTTCATCATTGACCTTAATAATTTTCCTGGTATAAAAAGGCCTGTCGGACTGAAATAGTTTTTTCTCAGTCATATTCCCCAACCAGTCTATCTTAAGCACATATGTATTTGTCTGGCCCAATTCTCCATTCAGACTAACTGTAGTACCATCATCCATGCTTATCTCTGAAAAATTGCCAACAACCAGGAATCCTCCTTTGATATTTATAAGATCTTCGACATTGCCGGAAATCATTGTCTGTTTTCGCCAGAGGACCTCTCCATCTTTGTCCAATCTTATGACAACCAAAGGTTCGGGCATCACGATATCTTCAATGATATCCGTTCCTTTAAATGTGATCAGGTAGGAATTAGACTGCTCATTAAAGCTTAAGGATCTGGGATAAAATTCCTCTTCAATTCGTTTTGAAAAGGTTTCATCCCCTGTCTCACTTATCACTTTTATTGTGTTCATCATCACACCAGAAATCATGTGCATGGAATTTATTGTTAATATGCATCCTACCGAAGTAACAATCATTGATGCAACAGTATTATGGGAGTCTGGTCCGATTGTATCAATTTCCACATCGATTGTCCGGAACCATTCTGTTTCTCTTACTTTATTCACTTTACTGACAAAGACAACGACATTATTAGAATCTGATTTTGGTCGTGTTACACCTGCCAGATAATATGTACTATCCTGGTTGTAATTGATATGTGTGGTAAAAATAGAATTATCAGGGATTGTAATTGAATCAAGAGCCGTTAGATAAAATGGGATTTTTACTTTTCCGTGGGTAATAAATTGACTGGAATCCTCTTCTATATTAAGGTTTTCAAGAATTGTATTCTGAATTTGCTGGGCATATTCTTTCACTTTGTCCTCAACGAAAGATTTTTCGCGGGAAATAAATGTATTGAATCCTGATTCTCCGTTGTAATATGTTTTAAAGTAATCAGTATGTTTTGCATAGTTATCAGGTTTATTTAAAACAGTGACCAGATTTACCAGACTGTCTCCTTCACGGGAAAGGTTGATCATTTGGGAATAGTATGTTAACTGATTTTCATATGTAATACTTTGGGTAGTATCTTCCTCCAACTCAAACTCGGCAAGTGCCTTGTAAAGGAGGTTCTGTTTACTATCCTTATAAAGTAACAATGGAGTAACCATTGAATTGTAATCATAATTTCTAAGTTTCAATACCAGGTCCCTGTCAACTTCTTTCAATTCTATTTCCCGCCCAATCGCAGAACTTGGTTTTTCAAGTATTCTGATGCTTGCATCTAGTTTATCTTCATTTAGGTTTATCTGGTTTCTAAGTTCAGCAATGTCACTTGTTATCATCTGCTCAACTTCATCAACCCATGATTTATAATCCCAGAATATGATCTTTTCACCAAGAAAATCATTTTTGGTCATTAATCCGTCAAGCCTGTAATTATTGATTTTTCTTATCTCGAAGGTTTGATTATAATCAACAATGGGATACGCAGCTGTCGCTTCCATATATTTATTAAAATAAAATAGACACGAGTCATACTCTTCTTTCAAATCTTGCATTGATTTTTTCAGATCCCTGTCATACAAAAGATATAAGCTTTTAAGAGAAGTATATCGACCATTTATGTCAGCAAATCTTTTTGTCACTTTATCATGGAATTGAACACTTTTTGTGAAATAGTGGTAGATATTTGGTGAATTCCTGATAAATTGATCAATCTCAACATAGGCTGAATCAATTTTATCTTTGACATTTTGGTATTCAACAGTAAGTTTTCCACGTTCATCTAACCTTGCAAAGTTTGTATAGAACTTTTTCCCATTTTTCTTAATTTCTCTATCATCAATAAGCATTTGAGCATTAAGGAAGAGTAATTTAGCATTCTCCGCATTCTTCATGGCTGGCTTATGCTGCATGATCAGGTCATAGCTTTTATATCGTCTCTCATATATCAGTGCCAGTTGAAAATTTGCACTGGGATGATCTGGTTCCTGTTGAAGGAATTCTCGCAAACGAGGTACAGCATCACTAAAATCCCTTGATTCTATTAATGGATAGATATCTTTATATTTCAGTTCCTGGGCATTTATGTCAAATGCAACGGCTGCAATTAGAAAAAGTACTATGTACAATAACTTTTTCATATTTAACTAATTTAAAACCTCCAGTACCTTTAATTCTACCCTTCTATTCTTTGCTCTGTTATCATTGGTATCATTTGGAACGAGCGGTCTTGATTCACCGTATCCTTTTGCTTCAAATCTATTGAATGGCACATTATTGGCTGAAAGATAGTCCACAACTGCATCTGCCCTGCGCTGTGAAAGGGCCCCATTGTAAATCTCGGATCCTACATCGTCCGTGTGAGCGGAAACCTCAACTTTCATAGTTGGATTTTTCACCATAACATCTATTACTCTCTCAAGCTCCAGAAAGGATACTTCAGATAATTGTGCAGAGTTTGATTCGAATAATATATCATTCAGATTCAGCGATTGATTTTCAGTAATTGGTGTCAACTTCATCTCAAGCTCTGCTCCGGATATATTTACTACTTCATCTTCCAGATCTTCCGTCTTAATGCCGTCTTTGGATACCTCGATTGAGGTGGATGCAAAGAAATATCCTTTATCACTCGTTGCTTCGATTTCATATCGATCACCAATCCTTAAAGCAATCATCTCATTTGAGTTTACTTCGATTACTTCATCCCTTGATTTGTTGCGGATAATTATTCTTCCTCTCACCTTTCCATTATTGGTTATGTCCGTTACGTTGATGGGAACATTAACTTTTTGAGGAACCAGTTGAATATCCTTCTCAAAATCCCGGTACAGAACAAAATCTGAAACATCAAATCCAAAGGAATCGCTACTGAAATTTTCAAGGGAAACACTTATTGTATAAACAGAACCAATTGGTATTTCAAGAATCACATAACCCTGTTCCACATTATTGGTAGCCTGCAACATGGAACTACCCTTGCCTTGCTTATTTACAGCTACAAGGCCGGGTATAGCCTCAAATAATTCCTCATCATATACGTTTACCCGTAATCGGATAGTTGAAAATAGAGAAACATCCTGTTGAATCTCGTCATATGTATCCATAGAAGTAAGATCATATGAATACATAGCGGTGGAATATCCTTCCTTGAAAAACTCGATATTATAAACCTTTCCAGCGGCCATCACTACACTATATCTCCCATCAGCAGCATTGTTAATGGTGAATATTTCTTCTGAAGTAGTAGCATCAGTAACTCTGATTGAAGTAACAATTCCCTGCTTGGTATCTTCATCCCTGACATATCCCTGCATAATAATATTTTTAAATTGTCTCAGGTTTTCAGGGATCACTACCGAATATATATCACCAAGTATATTGAAATACATTAATTCACCTGAAGCAGAAATACATGCAAATTGATCACTTTCAACCGTATTAACGAAAGTAAGTGGAACAGGCATAGTCCATTCTCCATCCTCATCTACCTGTGACTGGTACAGATCAAAACTGCCCATACCACCAGGTCGGTAGGAGGAAAATATCAATGTACGGTTATCAGCCATTATCCTGGGCGATTTTTCACACTCGTAATTTGCAGGGTATGGTAGTGGTTGGGGTATTTGCCAGTTACCCTGTTTATCCTTTCGAGAATAAAAAATCTCATAACAGGTTTCATTCCTTTCATCATCATCGGGACCTAACTGCAGTATACGGGTAAAATATAAGGTTTTTCCATCGGAACTAATTGATGGAAATCCTTCATATTCTGGCGTATTGATAGGTGGACCAATATTAACAGGCTCACCCCAATCATCTCCCTCCCTAACAGAATAGTATATGTCTTCACTTCCAAATCCCCCCGAGAAGGAAGCAAAGAAATACAATGTATTCCCATCATAACCAATACTTGGGCCGCCGATAAGATCCTGCGGATCTCCATAATTATTAACCTTTTCAAGCGGTTTTAAATTTGACCATGTGCCATCAGCCTGTAAGCTTGATTCATATAATCTCCAGCCAACATCGCGATCGCTTTCAATGATCATGGTTCGGCCATCAGCACTTATTGAGGGAGCATATTCTGTGAATTCGGTTGAGTTCAACTGCCCCTCTACACGTTTCTTGTCCTGTAAGTTGACTGTAGCAACATCCTGGGCATACGAGTCAAAGTAAATGCCTGTGAAGCAAATAAGTAAAAGTGTTCCAAGTAATATGAATGTTCTGAAAAAATCTTTAATCATGATAAAATAAAGTATTCATATTTCCACACATCATCTAAATTACGATGAAGATTGACAAAGTTCAAATAAAGATTGATGGAACTTGTATTAGAAAAATGTTTATTCAATCGATGTTGAAAGATCTGTTATTATTTCCCGATCAGAACAAAAGCTCCCCAGTATACCGGATGATCATATGTCTTTCGTACGGTTTGTTGTGCTTTCAGGAAAGCATCATGCTTTTCATCTCCCGCAAGCCAATTCTGGTAAAATTTCAGCATCAATTCCTGTGTAGCACGGTCATCAACTCTCCAGAGGCTCATGACCACGCTTTTAGCTCCTGCTACTATAAATGATCTTTGAAGACCATATACGCCTTCTCCATTTATCACTTCACCTAATCCGGTCTCACAGGCGGAAAGCACCACCATATCTGTATTTTCCAAATTAAGGTTCATGGCTTCATAAGAGGTAAGAATGCCATCTTCTTCATTCATGCCTATACTGGCTCCCATTGTTTTCAGTTTGAAGGCACTTTCAACGCCGGCTAAAATAAGTCCGGATCTTAGAAGGGGATTTGTACTGGCAATATCTATGTTGACACTTTGATCACTTTTTTGCTTTCGCTGTAACTGCAGATCACTTAAGAAAAATCCATGTGTTGCAATGTGAAGCAATGATGTGTTGGAAATCCTTTTTATATTTTCTTCAAGTGCGTCCTTCCCAATATATACAGATGTTTCCCAACTGTTTGACTTTAACAACTCATTAACTCCCTCAATTTCAACCTTTGTTCCCGGTAAATCTTTAATTCCGCCACGGAGAATTTCTCCTTCAATAGAGTTCGACTCTGCTGAAGCCAGCGTGATAGTGGAACCCTGATTTTCCTCTTTTATATATTTATAATCAGGATATCCTAATAAACTTGCATGCCCCCCACTTTGAGACAAGCTTTCAAGATTCATTTCCAATAATTCCTTTGTATTCGATACCATTCTCAACTTAACTTCATCAATCAGGTATCCTTCCGTTTCCGGATTATACAGAGTATTCATACTTACTTTGTTATAAATGCCATCTGGAGATATGTAAATCGTCATTTTACCACCCAAATAATCCTGGAAAGGTTTCCAGTAAACCCGATACGACTCGTTATTTGAAAGGCTGTGTTTCATAAGGTTTATATACCTTTTAAACTCTCTGCTTTCCATTTCAATCCCATTTCGGAATAATACAAGTTCAGGATGATCCTGGGTTTCACTCGTTATTACCAGGCCTGCATATACAACTGAGTCATTTTTAATATTTTTCTTTATCCTGATAATCTCTATTGCAGCAGATTCTTCGTTCAGTTGTCCCTGAATATCTTGCCATCTGACTGCTTGTTTTTCAAATTCAGATGCAAACAATTCTGAATGAGAGGATAGTTGTTTTTCAAGGTCATTTGCTTTCGTTTCAATTGCTGGAAGGTCAATATCTTGCGCATCAAGTTCTTCAAGCGTTAATGAGTAATATTTTATTATCTGCTCTTTGAGACCAATCCAATCATTATAAATAGCAATCAAATTGAAGTCACCGCTATTAAGAATCCGGTTTCTAACTTTTGTACTTGAATTCAGTAAAAGTGCCTTAGTAGCTAGTTGCAGATTATATAAATCACCTAATACAGAAGGATCAGTTGGGGCATACTCCACAGCGAAATCCCGGTAATCTTCAAATACAGGCCCAATCTTGTTATAATAAGCACTCTTCTCCTTTTCACTGAGGGAGGGGAATGTTTCATCTATCTGTTTCTGATAGATCTGGATCACTTCATCATAAAGTGGCTTGGCAAAGTGATCATTACCCATGGTTTGATGAAGCACGGCCAAACCATATAATGAATAGGCAAAATCTGGATGGTTTACTCCCAGGGATATTCGTCTTATTTGAATTGATTCTTCAAATAAGGGTAATGCCTTATCAAACTGGAGTTGATCCTGATATAGTATTGCAAGGTTGAAAAGCTTTCGAGCGTACGAAGGATGGTTTGTACCAAACACCCTACCATCTATTTCAATGGCGGCTTTAAATAATGATTCAGCTTCCTCATCTTTTCCCATCTGCTGATATAAAAAAGCCAGATTCTGTAATGAGATGGCATAATTTGGGTTATTTACACCATAAACCACACTATCAATTTTCATGGCTCTAACCAACAGTGGTTCGGCCTTTTCATAATCTTCACGTAACAAATAAATTGTTGATAAGTTCTGAAGTACAGTAGCATAATCCGGGTTAGAGCGGTCATATGCTCCAAGAACCTGATTATAAAGATTTTCTGCAGTATTGAAATTACCCATAGTCTGATAAAAGAACGCCATGGTATTGAGACTGTTTGTGTAGTCTGGATGGCGTTCTCCAAGGGTTTCTTTCTGAATGTCGATGGCTTCACGATACAGGGGTTCCGCTTCCGAATAACGCCCCTTTGCCTGGTAAACCCGGGCAAGATTCATTTTATCCTTTGCCGCCTGGGCTGAATTCGCCCCAAATATCGAAACATCAATATCAAGTGCTTTGTTAAATATTGAGTCCGCCCGATCATACTGTCCAATGTCAAGATAAAGCCTGCCAAAATTCTCCATTGTATTTGCCACCTGCTCGCTTTCAAGTCCTGAAATTGAAATTTCGATGTTCAGGGACTGTTTATAATACGCTTCGGCTTTGTTATAATCTCCCATCGATTGATAACATGCAGCCAGACTATTTAATGATGCTGCATATTCGCTCGATTTCAAACCAAGAGAGGAAGCTCGTATGTCCGCACATTGAATTAACAGTGGTTCGGCTTCATTATATCGTCCCATCTCCAGATATTGAGAAGCCAGGTTTTCCATGGCAGCTGCATACCTGGGATCCTGTTCTCCCGCAGTAGCTTTATAAACATTTACAGATTCTTTGAAACGTAATTCCGCGTCAGCATTGTACCCCATCGCCCTGAATACAAGCCCCATAGTTCCAAGTGCGGATGCATATTCCGGTTTATCCATTCCGATTTTTGATTCATACATGGAAACAGCGTCCAAAATTTTCTGTTCTGCCTCCTGATATTCACAGGTAGAATAATAGAGAAGGGCTTCATTTTCCAACAATATTGCAAATCGTTCCTGATCCAATCCCGGATTATTCCGGAATATTTCTTCTGCTGATTCATAAGCATCTTTTGCCCTGTCGTATTCCCTGTTATTCTGATGCCTTGCACCCAGATTCATTAGTGTATAAGCATAAGCAGGGTCGGAAGAATCCATGACTGATTCATCTCTTAAGATACTGTCAGCTTTAGATATCTGACCGGTTGTTTGATAAAAATTGAGAAGCTCATTATTCACTTTGTTGAATTCCGGGGAATTGTCCCCATAAACAGATTTAAAAGTTTTAATAGTCTCTTTATAATAGATTTCTGCTCTCGTGGTATTCCCTAAAATAACCTCGGTTTGTGCCAGACTGTAGATTGACTGTGCATAGATTGGAAGGTCAGTTATTTCAATGGTTCTAAGTATATCAGTAAGCTCCAGGAGGGCTTTTTCTGCTTCTTCATGATTACCAAGTCCTTTATGTAGATTGCCCAGATCTGCAAGCGCATAAACAAAATCCTCTCCGGCATCTTCAAGATTTGTATATATGCCAATACACTGTTCATAATATCCCACCGCATCCTCGTATGCTCCTTTCTGGAAGTAGTAATATCCAATTTCATTCAAAGCAACGGCATATTCATAACTCTGATCCCCGTGATGCACTTTAAAAATTTCAGCTGCCTGTATGTAAATTGTTATTGCATTGTCCAGGTCCCCATTACCGACATAATTATTTGATAGAGTTACCAGGCTTGATGCGTAATCGAGATGATCATCTCCTACGACCTCTTTCATATTGATCAGTTCCTGCTTCCCATATTCAATGCCACTTTCATAATCTTCTGTTTCAAAACATGCATTAGAAATCAGTTTCAGTGTGTATGCGTAAGCCTGGGTTCCGGTACCAAATTCAGATTCTGCCTGGTAAAGACATTTCACACCCTCTGATACTATAAATTGATAATTTTCTTCCTGATATGCAGTTACCAGCTGGTTATACTGCTC
>JBHOSY010000051.1:0-24139 GCA_042584165.1 Bacteroidota bacterium
TATCCGAACAATGTATGATGAAAGAAAACAGGTGCTCCCCAGGATCCGCCATACCCTGAAGCGATGATCTTTTTTCTTGATGAGAAATGTGATCGTACTATTTCTATTAAAAAATTACTGTTTATTAAAGGTTGATCACATAAAAGTATTATCACGCCATAAACATCCGGAATATTGTTATTAATAAATTTAATCCCATTCCGAAGTGAAGAGCCCATCCCTTCTTCCCATTTGGTATTATTGTAGAGCCGGATTTTATCCTCATATACTTTTAAATCGTGTTCTACTTCCTTATTATGAGAACCTGTTATCACAATACAGGGGCCGATTTTGGCCTTTAAAGCTGTCCGGACAGCTTTACTTATTAATGAATGTTCTTTATAAATCAATAATTGTTTCGGTTTGCCAAAACGTTCAGAGGCTCCGGCTGCGAGAATAAGGATTGCAATCTTCTCTTCCACTTTAATAAAGTTTTCTGTAAGGAAGTGCAAAAATAAAGAATATATTAATCATTGTCTGCTGTCAGGATATTGCGGTTATTTGAAGTAAAAATTCACAATTATGCATCCGGTTCTATTTGAATTCAATACTCCAGAGTTTCTTAGGTTCATACTTCCTGATACTATTACGATCTATTTCTATGGTTTTATGATTGCCTCGGGAGCTATTCTGGGTATGCTTTATACACAATATGAAGGCAAAAAACGACTTGATATCTCTTCGGAAACTATTCAGCAACTCGTGTTTTATATCATCCTTTCAGCGATAATTGGAGGTAAACTGTTTATTGTATTTGAAGACCCTGAAAGATATACACGAAATCTTTCTTCGCTGATCACAAATTTTAATCAAGGATTTGTTTTTTACGGATCCTTGTTATTTGCTATCCCGGTAATGCTGATCTTTTTTAAATGGAAAAAGATACCTGTTCTTCCTATGTTGGATATTATTGCAGTAACTGCTGTTATTGTGCATTCATGTGGCCGAATCGGGTGTTTTATGGCCGGATGTTGTCATGGTATACCTACTACACACTTCTGGGGTGTTACATTTACTAATCCGGTTTGTCAGGCAGATCCTCTTCATACCCCTTTGCATCCAACGCAACTTTACAGTTTTTTATTGTTGGTGATGATCCTGGCAATATTACTTAGATTAAATAAAATCAAGAAATTTGATGGTCAGGTGTTTCTTACCTATCTGATGCTCTATGCAATTGGTAGGTCAGTTATTGAAATCTTCCGAGGGGATCTGTCAAGGGGATTTGTAATTGAAGGAATTTTAAGCAACTCACAATTTATTTCCTTATTAATAATTATTGTCGTCCTGATTATATACATCAGGATGTATCGTAAAGGCAAATTAAGAAGGTATCCTAAAAAGTAAGTGGTTTGGTAAAACCTTTATATTAAAAGGTGGATTTGAAAAATATTCTCCATCAATATGGGCAACAGCATCATCAGTAGCATCTATGATTATTTCCTTCCCTTTTGCAAATTGAACTGTTTTTATTTTACCATGTGTGCCGTTCTTCATTTTCGGCAAATGCAGAAATCTTTTCCAGGGAGTGATTTTTCCCATAATACAGACATCTAACAGTCCATCATCCATTTTTGCCTGGGGAGTGATCTTAAAACCTCCACCAAAGGTAGTGCCATTACCTATAGTTAAAAGAAGGCATGCTTCATTAAAGGATTTATCATCAATGGTGAATGATAATTCACTTTCCTTGTAGGTAGCCAGGATCTTTAGAACCGTCTGCAAATATGAAATATATCCAGGCTGCTTATTAAAATTGGTTTGCATTAATTCAACAACTTTGCCGTCAAAACCTATTCCCAGACCATTAATAAAAAGGCGATCATTGCATATCCCAGCATCAACCTCCTTAATCTTCCCATCCAGGGCTATATGTAGTTGGTCGAGAAATCGTCTTTTCTTATACAGGGGTTTGACAGAATCATTCCCGGTTCCGGTAGATATTACACTGATAGGTATTCCACGGTCACCTACTCCATTGATCACCTCATGCAATGTACCATCTCCTCCAAATACAACAAGATCAGATATTTTTTCAGGATTGAGATTATCCTTAATGACTTCATCCGCTTTTTTTTCCGGGGAAGTAAAATATACTTCATACTGGAACTGTCTTTCCTCCAGGGCAAGCTTTAATCGATCCAGTTTCCAGTTGTACTTCCGTTGACCAGCTTTGGGATTAATAACGATGAAAAAAAATCTGTTTTTCATTAGATTAATAACAGAAAATGTATTTTCTTACTTTTGGAAACTCCAAACACAATAAAAAGTAATATAAAAACAATCTTTTTTATGTAAAATTCAACTTTATATTGAAATTCCTTTCCCGGGATCACAACCAAGTGAATCGAGTGAAAACCACAAATTCCAACGACAAACACAAGTGACATCGAAATTTAGTAACTTCTAAAAAGAACTAACTTATTGAATTACTTAACAAATCAATATTTAAATAAATTACTAATCAAAATCTAAAATTATGGACTTTACTAATTCCGCACCCTCTGGTATTACATTGATCATATACCTCGCTTTTCTTATCTTAATGATTGCAGCGTTATGGAAAATCTTCGTTAAAGCAGGGAAGCCCGGCTGGGCAGCAATTATTCCTATTTACAATGTAATTGTACTGCTTGAAATCGTAGGCAAACCATTATGGTGGTTTTTATTATTTCTCATTCCATTGGTAAATATTGTAATTGCTATAATTGTGATCCATGGATTGTCAAAATCCTTTGGTAAGGGAGCTGGATTTACCGTGGGCTTGATTTTCCTCGGCATCATCTTTTATCCGATTCTAGGCTTTGGAGATGCTAAATACAAGGGACCAAATAAATAAAAAATAGCGGATCACGTTATTTGCCATGGCTATCGGCCTCTATTGCTGCACCGATTGCTGTGGCAAATTCTGCGTGTTCGGGAACATCAATAGTCATATTATATAATCTTGCTACACTTTCAAGTACCTGTTTAATCGGATCCAATATTGCCAGTTTCCCAGTAAATACAATATTGCTGAGTTGCTCTGCCCTGGCAGCCGATATTCCCATTAAGGCGACAGTTTGACTTACAAGGTTAAAAATTGCCAATGCGATATCACTGTCAGTTGCTTCATCTGAAATTTTTCCAAAGTTTGATGCTGTAGCAGATTCGGGAAGATTGTTCAGTGCTCCCCCGGCAATGTCTCCAACCGTCAGATCAACCATATCCAGTCTGCCATTTTTCGCCTTATCAACAAGGGTGTTGATGGATGTGATATTCAGTAATTTCTGAGATAAACCCATCAGCGTTCCACCACCTACACCACTTCCTCCCCAATGTGAAATTTCATGATCTTTCACACTGACTACAGCTGTTCCGGTTCCAAGGCTAACTACAATTGCATTTTTAATACCGGACAAATATGAACCGGCTGTTCCTATAGCTGAGAACTCATCAACCTTTATTACATTAATTCCCAACAGTTTATCATGAATATAATTAGCTCCAACGCCTGTTGCGGCTATTAATTTTATTTCGGATAATGATAATCTATTGGTCTCAACAAATTTTCCAAGTGCCCCGGCAGCAGAGGTAACAGGATCATCAGCTTTTACTGAGATGGGACTTAATATATTACCATCCTTTAATCCCACAATGTCAGTGGTTGTGCCGCCAATATCAATTCCGATGATCATAGATCAGAAAAATAGTAAAAAACGAAATAGTATCAAATTGTAAATTAAATGTAATCCCATGTAACCTTTAATAAATTCATACGTCTAACCAGAAGAATACCTAAGATATTTATGTATCACTGACTTATGCAATCCACAGAACTTTTAAAAGGAACCCTACAAACCATAATTCTAAACTTACTATCCAACACAGACAGGATGTATGGTTATGAGATCACACAGCATGTGAAAGAGCTATCAAACGGGAAGTTGATCCTGACAGAGGGTGCACTTTATCCAACCCTGCATAAACTTGAAGCGGAAGGCCTGGTCAATACCGAACAGGTAGCCATTGGAAAACGGGTGAGAAAATATTACAGACTAACGAAAGATGGTAATTCAATTGTGAAAATAAAACTCAATGAGTTCAGAGAGTTTGTGAATATCATGAATCAAATTCTATATCATAAGCCAGCGGTAGCCTGATGGAACTTAAAAACAGCCAGATATCATATATAGTTAAAGATCTTCACAAAAAAGGTCTGGTCTATGAGCCGCTTGAAGAAGAGATCATTGATCATTTCTGTTGTATAATCGAAGATTATATGAAATCCGGGCTAGCATTTGGAGACGCATACAAAAAAGCTTTACTCTCGTTTGGGAGATCTGAAGAAATAATTAATACACAACAACAAACAATTACGTACTCGAATAAAAACACAAAGGTCATGATCAGAAACTATTTAAAAATCGCTTCCAGGAGTTTATTTAAACATAAATTCTACTCCTTTATTAACATTTTCGGACTGGCAGCCGGCGTTGCCATTTGCATGGTGATCATGCTGTTCGTCTTTGATGAATTGAGCTATGACAGACATTTTAAAGATGCTGACAGGATTTACAGGTTTAATTCGGATGTTAAATTTGGTGGTAATGATATGAAACTGGCTGTTATGCCCGCTCCCCTGGCAGATGCCATGGTGAATGATTATCCGGAAGTTGAAGCATCCACCCGGCTCAGAAGTTGGGGCAGCTTTCTGGTAAGAAAGGGTGAAGAAACCATAAAGGAATACAATGTGATCTGGGCAGATTCTACATTTTTTAATGTTTTCTCAGTTCCCGTAATTAAGGGTAATGCAAAAACAGCACTTGTTGAGCCAAATTCAATTGCTATCAGTGAATCACTTGCCAAAAAATACTTTGGAAATGAGGAGGCGCTTGGTGAAATGCTAACATTGGACAATCAAATGGAAGTAAAAATTACAGCTGTTTATAAGGATATGCCTAAAAATTCACACTTTCATTTTGATCTCTTGATCGCCATGGTGGGATTGGATGAAAGTAAGAATGGTTTTTGGCTCAGCCATAATTTTCACACATACATTAAACTGCGAGAAGGAGCTAACCCGGCAACATTGACAGATAAATTTCCTGCGATGCTCGAAAAATATGCAGGGCCACAAATAAAACAGTTTATGGGTATTACATTAGAGGAATTTCAAGCTTCTGAAAACAATGTTGAATATTCGTTGATGCCATTGACCGATATTCATCTGCACTCAAACCGGACCCCTGCAATCGAACCAGGAGGAGAGATTAAATATATATATATCTTTTCAGCTGTAGCAATATTTATACTATTACTGGCTTGCGTGAATTTTATGAATCTTTCCACAGCAAAATCAGCTGACAGAGCAAAGGAAGTGGGCATCCGAAAGGTGATGGGCTCATATAAAATCCATTTGATCAGGCAATTCCTGACTGAATCTATATTATTGAGTTTATTGGCTGTTTTGTTAGCAATTGCCATTGCCGGATTTATATTACCGCTATTTAATAATTTATCAGGCAAAGAATTAAGCCTTCCATTAAATAGTCTACCGTTCTGGATAGCCATCGCAATAAGTATTCTGGCTTTAGGCCTTCTTGCTGGTATTTATCCGGCATTCTTCCTGAGTTCTTTTAAACCTGTAACTGTGCTTAAAGGCAAGCTTTCATCAAAAATAGGCAACAATAGTCTACGAAATGTTTTGGTTGTTTTTCAGTTCAGTATTTCAATATTACTAATCATTGGTACAGCGGCTGTTTATAATCAACTAAGCTATATTCAAAATAAAAAACTTGGCTTCAGCAAAGACCAGGTAATTATTATTCATGATGCATATTCAATGGACGACCAGCTGGAATCCTTTAGAACTGAAATTCTTCGAGATCCCAGGATAATTAGCGGTTCTTTAACCGGATTCTTACCTGTTCAATCTTCACGTAACAATTCAGCATTCTGGCCAAAGGGCAAAAGAGGTATAGAGAATTCTGTAAGTATGCAAAACTGGCGGGTGGATAATTACTATACAGCTACAATGGGAATGAATATTATTGATGGCAGGACCTTCAGCCAGGATTTCCCATCGGATTCATTGGCAATGATCCTCAATGAAGAAGCACTCAAATTATTTGGTTTTGAGGATCCCATCGGCCAGGAAATACAAAGTTCCCGTAGGATCAGTAGTACTGGAGAAGAACAAATCGTAAAATACCATGTTATAGGGATTGTTGAGAACTTCCATTTTGAAAGCTTAAAAAATAAGGTAGGGGCATTAAGCCTGATTCATGGTAATGACAAAGGGATGGCTTCTTTCAGGTTCCAGGCAGAAAATACATCTGAAGTGATATCTGTCTTAGAAGATAAGTGGAAAGAGATGGCCCCCTTGCAACCGTTCCAGTACAGTTTTATGGATGATGAGTTTGCAAAAATGTATGAAGCTGAACAACGAATCGGGAAGATATTTATTAGCTTTTCTGTACTTGCAATAATTATTGCATGCCTGGGTTTATTTGCACTCGCAGCCTACACTGCAGAACAACGAACAAAAGAGATAGGTGTCAGGAAGGTGATGGGGGCTTCAGTTCGAAGTGTCGTAATCTTGCTGTCAAGAGACTTTGGCAAACTGGTAATAATTTCCTTTATCATCGCAGTACCTGTTGCATGGTATGGTATATCACAATGGCTCCAGAGTTTTGAATACAAATCTCTTCCGGAGTGGTGGGTATACGCCCTTTCAGGTATTCTGGCACTTGTGATTGCGTGGCTAACCATTGGTTATCAGGCTATTCGGACAGCTACTGTTAATCCTGTTCAATCATTACGTGATGAATAGACTGGAATAGGATTCAGGAAACTAAATCCACTGAGGAGACACCGAGGTCACGGAGGAGAGTTGGCACATTTCTCACCGTGGTCTACGTGTCCACTCCATGCCTTATGCTCAAAAAATATCCAGTAATATGTGAAAAAATCAGTCAATAAACTTCTTCCTCAGTTCATTCACTTCATTATCCGTGATAGCTATCATATCACCTAACGGCCTGCTTCGTGTAACGGATCGGGCAGTGAATTCCGCAACCTCCAATCTGTCGAAGGTTTCAAGCAGGGACGAGCCTGTCACCATTATTGAGTCATTTTCCAACAAAACGATGGGTGTATCCTTTCCTATTATGCTGGTCACCTCAGAACCTTCCCGATACTGGTCTCCATATGGGATGAGAGGTATGTCTCTTAACATGATGTAGCTTTCCGGAATAGTTCGAGTATCAAAAGTCTGTCCAGTAACACAATAGGCCATAATAAAAGGAGACTGAGCAGTAATTATGCTATTAATCTCAGGATGATCCTGGTACAGGCGATAGTGTAATAATGATGATCGTGATGGAACCTTACCTCTTTCACGTTTGCCTTCTTTGATCAGAACAATATCTTCCCTTGTAATATAATAGCGGTCTTTACCATATGGGGTAATAAGGAAGTCGTTTTCGCCTACCCTGACTGAGAATGTTCCGTAGGTACTGATTATTAATCGTTGTTTGTAGGCACGCTCAACCATTCTGAAAAGGTCACCTCTTAACTTGAGTTCATGACTTTTGGTTTCTACTCGAACGAATTCAGGAAAATCCCGTTTTCTTTCATAAAAAAGGTTGATTTGTTCGTCATCCAGAGATTTTATTGATCCAACAGCTGAAGCCTCAATAGTTGATTTGGCACAGAATTCCAGCGTTTCGAACTTCTGGTAAGCCATTGAAAGATCACTGCCTCCCACCACCACGCCATGGTTTTCCATGATCACCACATCATGATTCTCTTTATATGCTTTTGCAATACTTTCACCAAGCTTATCACTTCCCGGCAATTCGTAACTGGCATATCCCACCGATCCACAAATATGATTTGCCTGGGGTATTATACAGGTATCCGGAATTTTTCGTACTATACTGAATGCTACCAATGCCGGAGGATGTGCGTGAATTACAGCATTAATATCAGGTCGTATTTCATAGATGGCTTTATGAAATGGGAATTCGGAACTTGGTTCACGAAATCCTGAGATTTTCCCATTTTTACTGATACAAACAATATCCTGGGGCTGGAGATTTCCTTTATCTACTCCTGCCGGTGAAATCCAGATATTGCCTTCTTCATCAAGTAAAGAAACATTACCCCCGGAAGTGGTGGTCATACCAAATTCATATATCCGTGTGAGGATTTTAGTGATCTGCTCTGATGGATGGAGATTTTTTAAGATCATGACATGTAATAATCACAACAAAAGAACAAAATTAAAGGCAATTAATCATTCAAAATGCATCAAGTTAGTAATTCTTTCACCAGACTCACGATCAATTTCTAATGATGAAGAACATGCTTAAATTATTTGTCCGCTATTTTTAAGAATTGGCACTCCACTCCAGCAAATGATCAGTTGCAAATGGTTTAATCAGGTGATTATTAATACATTTTATATTTTATAAACAGTATATTGAAAGGGTATTTTTTAAATTGCATTAGTCACTATTGATTGAATCTATAAAAATCAAAATCTTAAAATGAGTGATTCAGATTATTATTACCTGAGATCCATCAAGAATATACTTGAGCTTTTCTTTTTTATTGCACTGATAGTTATCATGTATTTGTTTCGGTCAATATTCATACCTCTATTCATCGCTTTGTTTCTGGCTATGTTGATACAACCGATACTGGCTTGGTTTGAAAAAAAGAGAGTGCCCTCTTTCATCAGTATGCCACTGATATTTACCATATTCGGCATACTCATGTTCCTTACTACACTATACATGACAAGCACTCTTAACCGAATTACGACCGATTGGAATGTACTTGGTAATGAGATTGAAATGCAACTTGTTTCCTATGTGGATAAGCTTGAAACAGTAACAGATCCTAAACTGGCACAAAAAGCGCTGGCCAGTATTATTCAGGCACTGGTTGAAACCAACTGGCCATTATTTCTGAAAAAGAATTTCGAGAATGCTGTTGGAAACTTCGCTTTTGGATTATTCCTGACGATCCTGTTTTTCATTGGATTCGTTAGTGGGATCCAACGATATGAAAATTATCTTAACTATGTATCAGGTACGAAAAAGAATAAAGGAAATAAACTCTTAGTGACATTTCTAAAAGTGAAATCATCCATCGTGACATACATAAAGGTCAAAACCCTCATGAGCATTGGGACCGGATTGACTTTCGCAGGTATTTGTTATGTGTTTAATATCGATTATGCTTTATTCTGGGGATTCAATGCTTTCGCTATGCATTACATACCAACCATCGGGGTCCTGTTGGCCATTGTGCCCCCTTTGTTAATTAGTATCACTGTATATGACAATCTACAGATGATCCTTTTGCTCTTCCTTCTTTTCAACGTGGCCCATATATTCTGGGCAAATTTTATAGAACCAATGTTCCTCGGGAAACAATTGAAATTGAATTTTGTGACAGTGATATTCGCCCTTGTTTTCTGGGGTACATTATTTGGGCCAATTGGATTGGTCTTTTCGGTACCATTTACAGTACTGGTACGTACAATCCTGATACAAAACCCAGATTCACTAATTCTTGCCAAAATGATGGGGAAGGGAGGAATTGAATGAGTTGGGTATCCCGAGGCTCGCCTCGGGGCTCTCAACTCATTTCAACAAATCCTTTGCTGCCAGAACCATAAACATATAATTAGTTGCTCCACCACCCATCACATATTCAGTTTGTTGCCAGAAATAGGGCCATACTTTCAATTCCGGAAAGTCGGGGCGTATTAGAGCGGTCCCTGAAACTGATCCTCCCGGTATATAGGACCATTCATCCCGATTGACACCGTAAGCCACTAATATGGATTCCGCGCCAACTCCGGAAACGAAAGATGCTGAGTTCGAGCCCGGATGTACTCCCAAAACAAAATTAAGAGCGTTAAACATAGGTTCTGCATCAAATATGTCAGGGAAAGCCTTATGCAGGAAATATTGATTAACGCCAAAACTCTGGATACCCCAGCCGGCACCCCATACATTGGGCCTGTATTGAACACCAAAAGGTGTTTCATTCACGGCTTCATCAATGCTCTTTGCGTATTCCTCCATGGCCGACTTTAATCTCTCATTGAACTTCTTGTTATCAATCTTTGCAGCAACCCTGGCTATAGAGGGAGCCATCCACCTCATCCGCTCAAATATTTGTTCCTGGTTATCAATAATGTATTCAGCATACATGGATTCACCAGTCGACAATAATAATGCTGCCGATGTATTGATCATTCCTAATTGGCCAGATTCCTTATGTTCCTCCCAGAGTGCTTTAGCTATTTCCAGGCAATCGTTAGCCAGTGTATCATTAAATCCCTTTAAGGCTCTGTATGAGGTTGCCAGACTCGCAGCTACACCGAGTTCTCTTCTTGGATTTTTCTCAGTGAACACCCAGCGATCATCCATTTTGGCAGATTTTGTAGCTGATCGTCCATCTGGGTATAATGACGAATCAAAAAACAGGTTGTCTGTCATGGTGGCTCCATCTCCAAGATGTGTATATTGGCGTTTTTCTGCAGCAATTATCCCACGATACAATCGTCCTAATGACTCATAACCGGAAACTACTGTCAAAGCGCCGTGTTCAATTTGTTGTAACACATCCGGTTTCCCATCAGGACGATGCATTTCAACAAGTTTATTTTCCTGATCAATGGTGGTTTCATCGTAATCTACGCCAAATAATTCATACATTTCTGCGAGTAGGCGCATGGTTGTAGCCTGTGACTCAACACGCAGATCATAATCACCGGCATCATGCCATCCACCCATATTAATTCCTGGTACATGGGCATAAGGAGGAAATTTTGTATAGGTGGAAGGGCCTTGTTTATAACCGTCAAAATGGATCCAATCCGATGGAGCCATCAGTGCATCGTCATTATGACATAAGCCATGCCAAACTTTGTACCTGTCGTTAATACGCATATGACACATCATGACAGGCAGGTAGTATTCCAGCGTTGGTTGCCAGACATGCCGGTCATAAATCCTTTCCCCAATCTGAAATGGAATTGATTCAACATCTCCATATATTACTTTGTACAATCCCGCGGTTTTCACTTCGGTAAAATCGAAATGAAGATAATTATACCGGAGGAATCGACCCCAGGTTTCAGGTTTAGCTGTTTTTACTTTCGTCAAACCTCCTTGTTCAGAGACTCTGAATAAAGACACCTCTGATAGTCCTTTATCTTCCTTTCCCAACTCAATAACAGCCACTTTACTTTGCCCGGTGTGATATCCAACCTGCGATACATGGATAACTGGTTTATATGTCCATCCTTTTTCATATCCGGGAGTGATAATCATTTCTGTAGCGTTTTTCAATTTCCCTTTTTGAAGAAGGGTTCTTACAGTAAAAAAACCATTGTTATGCTCTCCCCTCCCGTCCAGTAGTTCCATGTCATTACCACCTGCCTCAATTACAATCATTTCTTTTTCATTGTCAGGTACAACGATTAACCGCTTCCCTTCAGCCATTGGGTCAAGAAGCAGCTTTTCGTCCTCACCATATCGGATAGGACCATTTGCCTGCCTTGGGAAAATTCCAAACTGATCATCCATATAATACGATTTCCCAAAATAAAAACCCGGGAATAATTCAATATTGAAACCAACTTTCCCATACCACTCATCAGGAAGCGGTTCTTCGAGATCAACAGAAATTCGGAATGATTCGCCCTCCGGTTTTACCCTCACTTTATATCTAAATGTCAGATCAGGATAAATGATTGGATTGAAACCCTTTTTATTCCTTGATGAATCCGGGAACCACAACGTGGCACTGATCTCATTATTAGCCCGATCAACTATCCGTTCTCCCATCTTTGGAATAGGTTGCCATTGACCTGGTGTAGGATCAAGTCTTAAATCGCCATTTGAAAGCACTCGAACACCATTCTGAATTACCGTAACCCCACCCTGATGACCATCAGGATAGAAATCCTGGAAAACGATGACATTAACGCCAGGAATCTCATAGTATTCACTTTCGTTGATTTTATAAATCTCTTCAGACTGAGAAAATGCACATACAACAAAAGTTAATAAAAGTATTGTAGTAGGAATTGTATATAAAAGTTTCATACTAAAAAAGGTTAATTATTTCATCAAAAATGAAAAAAATGAGCAAAGAAGTTGGTATTCGCTGCTTCTGTAATAACTTGCAATTTACACATCAGATGTTGATTTAAGAATAAATCTGAACAATAGTTGATTCATGCTGGCAAGAACACTATTTACGACTGGACACAGAGAATTCTGTCAATCCACGATAAAACATTTATAATTGAATAGCTTCACTGTATATTGATATAACAAATGATATTTCATACTTTCGAATTCGCATTTATTGAATTTCATATATGAGTAAGGTCATCATAATCACAGGTGCATCTTCCGGGATTGGATTATCAGTGGCAACTTACCTGTCAAAAGTTGGATACAAAGTTTATGGTGCCAGTCGGTCTGCTCAATCCAATTCAGACTTTGAAGTAGTTCAGATGGATGTCACGAATGAAGATATGATCCATGATGTAGTAGATAGAATACTTACAAAAGAAGGGAGAATTGACGGTTTGTTTAATAATGCTGGCCTTGGATCAATGGGCGCAATTGAAAATACCCCCATTGATGATATAGAGAAGACCTATGATACAAATTTCTATGGTGTAGTTCGGACATGTCAGGCAGTTTTGCCTACTATGAGGAAGCAAGGGAGCGGACATATAATTAATATGAGTACCCTGGGATCCACAGTGGGTCTCCCTTTCAGGGGAACTTATTGTTCAAGCAAGGCTGCTGTGGATATGATAACCGAAGCTTTAAGATTGGAGGTGAAACGATTTGGAATAAATGTTTCTCTGGTTCATCCCGGGGATGTTAATACCAATATTGGCAGTCGCCGTATTGTTTCCTGTGACGAAAATGATGAAGTCTATGGAAAAATGTTTACCAATACGGTGAAACAACTGAATGGATATGTTAAAATAGGATTATCACCTGATAGTTTTGGGCCGTTGATTCATAAAATCTTAAAATCGAAACATGCAAGACGCAATTATTATACCGGCAGGTTCCCTGAAAAACTAGGCGTATTCCTGAAAAAAACACTTCCAGATTATTTATGGGAACCAATCGTAATGGGTTATTATAAAGCGGATTAATACTGGAAGTCGGAAGCTGGAAGTCGGAAATCCCCACCTAAATCATTAAATCAATAAATCATCAAATCTATAAAGATATAAGGTTGATTTTGGGACAGGGTTCAACTAATTATCTCTACCCATATATTTCTCATTCATCATTTCCAGGATATCCTTATGATTAAATTGCCAGCAGTGTCCCTGCATGGGTGTGAATGTAATGGTAGCATCCGATTTTGGATTTTCAGTTGTTTTCAGAAACTCATCAAAAGCTCTTGTAGCAGGATTCAGGATGAAATTGTCCATATCCCCCATCCATATCCAGATCTTTCTCTGAAGTTTTGGCCCAAGTGTATTCCAGTTCTCTTCAACGATCATTTTCAAATCATACTTCTTCCACTTTTCAGCCACTTCATGATCAATTGTGCCTGTATATGGATCAAATAATGGTATCGGTAAACCATCCTCCCCTTTTGGACTGTATAAGGCAGTATGAGCACTGAACTGCCCACCCGACGTGACATAGGAATCAGAGTATCCCAGGACATTTTCGTATTGAATAAAATCTTTCACGGTTAAAATTGGGTCACCAGTAATATCCCGGGCTACAGGACGGAGGGCACCCCACTCATTAATAAATGCGTTGTCGTCCTTGTAGATATTGATCAACTGATAATTTTCAAAATCTATCGCATCAGGGCTATATGACCAAACACCATTAAAGAAATCAGGATAAAAGATCTGGAGGGCCAATGAAACCCATCCCCCTGTAGAACATCCATCCACAAATCGTGATTCAGGTGTACCGATCCCCCTGAATTCTTTCTCGATGTACGGAATCAATTCTTTCGTTAAAGCTTCCCCATAGGGACCGTTATTCTCCGAATCCAATTGATAACTATCACCAAATGGCCCTTCTCCATCCAAAAAGACATTGATGATCTGCGGTGCTTCCCCGGAAAACCACCAATTGCTGAAAGTAGTGTCTCTTTCAACCAGGTAGCTAACACGTGTATATCTTCCACCATAACCGGCAATGTTATACCTTACAGGATATTTTGTTGAGGGAATATCAAAATAACCATCTGGGAGCAGGATAGATGCTTTCAGAATAACAGGCTTATTCCACCAGTCGGATAGGAGTTTACTTTCCATTTCCACCAGCTTAACATATTCATGGTCGATAAATTTCCTGGGGGGTACTACATTTCCCAAAACTACATCCAGTGACAAATCTTCGGTTAGATCAATCATTTTGACTTCACTATATAAATTCCCAGGAGCATTGGATCTTGATTCAGCCCGGTCCTGATCCCAGAGAACCTGCAAATAATATGTGCCTTCAGGAATTACATGCATATCAAATTCGGGGGTCTTGATATAACCTGATCCGGAATTCATGGATATGGATTTACCAGGGTCCCATGAGTTTATATTCTTTGCATATATATTATTATTACCGGCTGGCCATAACTGAAACCTTGGCTCACCTCTTGCACTTTCACTCAGAAAAACGAGTAATCGGCCATTTGGCTTTAGCTGATCATGAAGTTCACTTGATACAGATATATCGAGTTTTAATTCAAAGGTATTTGGTACCTGAGCACATGCAAAAATGGATGTCGTAAAGAGGAGAACAATAACTTGTTTTTTAATCATAGATATGGGTTATAAGTATAACATCCCGATAAGTATAAGAATAAAAAGATTAGACTCAAAAACTACAGGAATGAAATCAGGGTAGACTGTAATCATTCCCTTCGTTACTTTTGCTGCAGGAGATGATCCACTCGTCCAGGTGTATTTTCAACCTTTTGAAGATATCCTCATGATCTTCAATGATATTATGGCTTTCGAAGGGATCTTTAAGGAGATCATACAACTCATAAGTTTGTCCTTCATCATTACTGTAAAGTTTAAAACGGTCGTCGATGAGCGCCATCTGTTTGCCGGATTGAAAACCGATAGGTACAGACCGATTGGTAATTGTCCCCTTAACTACTGGGATCAGATTTATGCCATCCATTGGTTCGATTGTCTCAAGGAACTCATTTCCTAAAATCTCAAGAATTGTTGGAAAATAATCACTCGTACAAACAGGAATATCTATTTCCTGATTGGTATCAATTCCAGCAGGCCAGCTCATTAAACCCGGAACCCGAATACCCCCCTCATACAGACTTCGTTTCCTCCCTTGCAATCCATTTGTGCTTCCCTGGGTTCTGCCCTGCCTTGTTTTCCCTTCCGGGCCATTGTCACTAGTAAAAAAAATGATTGTATTATTTGTTTTTCCTAAAGATGCCAGAACCTCCAATAGCCTGCCTATCTGTTCATCCATTGCAGAAATCGCCCCATAGAAATGCTGAATATCCTCTGAATAATCGCTATACATGTTTTGGTATTTTTCACCTGAAAGCGTTGGCAGGTGGGGTGTATGAAACCAGATCACAGCAAAAAAAGGATTTTCTCCTGAGGATTCAATAAAAGGAATTACCCTGTCCATGATAATCCTTGAATCATCTCCTTCCAGGTTATTGGTAACTTTTTCACCCGGGCCTGTCCAGTAGTACGTTCCAAATGACTCTCCCGGAATTCTATTTCCTATATCTCCGGCATCCTGTTCGGGCGTAATCATCGGATTCCAGGTCGGAACTTTAGACTCAGTTGAAAAACAAACATCAAATCCATTTTCCCAGGGCGGTGAATAGTGAGTACTATCCCCGGGTCGACCCCTGTTGGCGTCAAATTCTGTGGTTGTCAATGTTCCCAGATGCCATTTGCCGAAATGTCCGGTAGTATACCTGTTTTCTTTTAATACTTCGGCCAAACTCAATTCCTGACTTTTTAGATTCCCAACATTTGCACTGAATATCCCATACCGGTATGGATGCCTTCCGGTCAGACAGCTACCACGCGTGGGAGAACAAACTGGGGCAGCAGCATAAAAACGGTTGAATTGAATTCCAGTTTCAGCGAGTTTATCCAGGTTGGGCGTTATAATAATTTCATTTCCATTGTAACCCACATCTCCCCAACCAAGGTCATCTGCCATCATCAAGATGATGTTGGGTCTGGAAATATCAATTTTTTCTCCCTGAAAACATCCAGCAAAAATGATCAGTACATAGATAATTGCAGCTGACCTAGAAATTAATTTCATGGATCTGATCTGTTGATATTTCATAACTTCCACCTGGTAAATGAAATGATCTGTCAGTCATACCAGGTTCAATTATATTTCCATCTTTTAAATTGGTAACACTGCATTTTGATTCGTTATATCCTACAGGTAAAACAATTCTGGCTTCTGTTTCCTCAGGGATCTTTACATTCAAAACATATTTCCCATTATCCAATTTCCAATTTGAGGATATTAAGCCTTTTGGAGAATTGAATGAGCAATTTACCCAATGAATATTTCCAACCGGTTTTGGGGCGATAACTATGCGATTATACGCTATGGAGTTTTCATCCTGGTAAATCCCTCCTAACCCATTATAAAACCATTCCATGAGATGTCCAAGCATCATGTGGTTATTTGAAACAGAAGGCAGGGCAGCCCAGCTCTCTGTTAATGATGTAGCTCCTTTTTTAAGTTGATACCCATATCCCGGTACATCGGTCCTGTTGTTCATTTTATACAGGATATCCGATCGTCCCTGATGACTCAAAACACGAACAAGAAAATGATAACCTATATCTCCCGATGTAAGTGCATAATTGTTATTTATAATAGATTCCACCAGGTTAGTGAACACCCTGGGTTTATGTTCTTCAGGAATTAATCCCGTATATAATGGCATTGCATAGGCAGTTTGGCTTCCCGTTGACACCACACCGGAATTCGGTTGAAAATAAGCTTCAAGGAATGCTTTTTTCACATTGCGGGACAGTTCTTCATATTTAATTACATCATTCTTATAACCCAATAATCCGGCTGTTTGAATTAAGATTTTTAAATCATAGTAAAAAATTGACGTTGCAGTTACTGCTTTAGGTGTTAGTTGTGCCTCGCCAGGAAAATCCGGCCCCAGGTCAAACCAGTCACCCAAACCATATGATAGGATATGATTTTCCGTTTTGCTATTAAGATATTCAACATATCGTTTCATCATGAAATAAGATCTCACAATCGCCTCCTTATCACCATATAGTTTATAAAGAAGCCAGGGAATGATTACGGATGCGCTTCCCCATTCCGGGGAATCCCGAAATGCCCCCCTGGAAATCATATAAGCAGGTGCAATATTTGGGACCATACCGTTCTCAAGCTGGGAGCTTAACATGTCGTCAATGACTTTGTTATACAAAAACCTGACATCATAATTATAATGTATAGATGTTCCCATCAGATACGGCACTTCCAGCCAACCCAGTTTTTCCCTGTGAGGACAATCCGTAATAACACTGGCCAGGTTATTTTTTATTCCCCAGTTTATAAGATCAAAGACCTGATTAAAAAGGGTATCAGAACAACTGAATGAACCAACTGTCGGAGATGCGTTCCGGGTATGAAGCATTCGTATGTCAAGAATTTCAGAGTTTTCAGTGGCTCCTTCCGGTTCGATTAAATCTACATCAGCATATCTGAGACCATAGTAGGTAAATTTTGGTTGCCAGGATTCCAATCCTTCTCCCCTGAGTGTATAGTTATATTTATATGGGCCTCCTCCACTTCTTTGTGTAACATTACCTTCGTTGTTAATAAGTTCATCCGGTTTTATACGAATTACAGCTCCCCTATTTCCTTTAACTTTGATGGATATGGTCCCGGAGGTATTTTGTCCAAAATCATATATCGTACGACCTGTTTTTGAGGTTAAAATGTTTTTAACTTCAAATTCCTGAATGATTTTCAAAGGATAATCCTTTTCTGGAACAAACTGATCAATAGTATCTTTTACTATCAGAACATTATTCCAGTGAGAATCATTGAATCCTGACTCAGCCCATCCATCCTGTTCGAGACGCGCATCGTAATCTTCACCACCATAAATACTGCTGTAAGTAATTGGAGATTTACTTGCTTTACAGTTTTCGTCAGATACAACCTGTTCTACTGAACCATTTTCCTTGGTTAGTGTGATGTTAAATATCAGGCGTGGATACCCATAGGCAACGATCAATTTCCGGTATCGTTCACGGTTAATATTAAAAAATCCGTTTCCAACTATTACACCGATTGTGTTATTACCACTTCTGATATACTCTGTAATATCAAAGGTATTGAACAAGTAACGTTTTGTATAATCAGTCCAACCCGGGGATAAGAACCGATCACCCACTTTACTTCCATTAATATAAAGTTCATAATGTCCTAATCCACAAATGTCGATGAAGGCTTGTTTCACATCATCAATATAAAACTCCTTACGGAACATCGGGATAACTGAGCGTTTCAGACCCTTATCTCCCAATTTATCTCCAACCGTTTTATTCCCGGAAGCAGTATGTGATCCCGGGAAAATTTTCATGCTGTCAGGAAGCACCTCATAGGCGATCCACTTCGCATTGGCAAAATCTTCATTTGAGGATATTGTATCCGGCAGGCATCCGATTATGATTATCAGGCCTACACAAAATAATATTGCTTGCAAAATGGTTTGTTTTATTACCATTTAATACAATTTACAGGGATTTGACGTCCAAGTCCTAATCAACTGCCAAAGCTCCCCTGAATCCCATAATACTGCTTTCTTTTATTGGGAATTGGGTAGCACCTGAAATGGCATCCACGGCAAAAGGCATGGCCAGCCATGATCCGCCACGCACCATCCGGAAACCATCCAATCCAGCGTGATATTCCGTAGAATACCAGTCATAAGTCCACTCAGCCGCATTCCCTGCCAGGTCATTTACAGTATACGGACTGGCAAAATCACTGTAAGTGCCTACGGGCGATAGAAATTCATACCCATCACGGTCCCTGTCAAAATTGCACCGGAAAACATTCCCCTCATAGGGCACCTCATTTCCCCATGGATATTTTCGATCAGGCAATGGATTTTCAACCTGTTTGGATTCATCCCCATCCAGATAATATCCGCCTACATAGGCTTTTTCCCACATGGCTTCAGTAGGCAGGGTTAATCCACACCATTTTAAAAAGGAAATCGCATCATACCATGAAACATAGGTTATTGGATAATTCTCCCGGCCAGGGACAACCCTGTGAATCATTCTCCCAAGAGAGTCTTTTCTTATAATTCCACATCGTCGTTCATTAGCCATCCTGTCATGCCAGCCTGACCCATTTCTGCCCCCGTCGTTCAGGTAGTCGATATACATGCCGATGGTAGTTTCGTTTACTGCCATATAATAAACCGGGAGAACAGTATTTGGCCTTTCGGTTTTAGATGGGTCCTTTCCTCCTGCCGGAAAACTTTTCATTTTGAAATCACCCGCTGGAATTCTGGCCATCCGGATACCCCGGACCTTAACTTCCGGATCTTTAATGCCCTTTTCATTGACAGCCCACAAAATGATCTTTTTGTTACCCTGACTTGACACAACTCCAAAACCGTTCCCTTTCATATATACAGGATCGACCAGTTGCCAGGTATTCCCTTCATCCAGTGTATAATGTACGAAAACATATGCCGGAACTGAATCAGTGAGATCGGATTCAGTTAAGTCGTATGAAATCTCAATCACAGGCCCTCCATGTTCTGTCTGAATGTTACTAAGTGTTATATTGGAGATATCTAACCATTGAGAAAATGTCAGGTGAGTACTTAGCAGAAGTATTCCTGTAAATAAAAGCTTCTTAAAAATCATATTTAATCTTCAAATATCTAAAATTTTTATTTTATGGTTCTGGAGTTATCAAATCCCAAATCACAAAACAACAACATCAACTCTCCTTCGTTAAGTGAGATGTTGATGGGGAGTAATAATAAAAGAATAATAAATTATGCGATCCAACCCACCTCTGAATCTCCTCCCAGGAGGAGACATTCCCTCTTTCAGTAATTCTATTGGAAGCAACAAATCAAAGTTGGTTCTATTATTGTAACATTAATTTATTTTCAATACCTGAAATTTACATTCCTCTGGTTCCCTCCTCTGGAGAGAATTCAAGGGTGGGTTTGAGATTTTAAAGTATTTTCAATCCACCTCTAAACCCATCTCCACTACAGACTGGCCCATTTGAAATGAATCTAGAATCAATTTTCCTACTCAATTTATACTTTCTCGGGTATAACCCACGGCTCCCTATCCTTTCGTCGCAGGAATTTATTAGCCTCTGGCAGGTTTGAAAAATTGTTATTCTCAGGATCATAAACCAGTTTCTTATTGCCAGCCCTAGCCGATATACTAGACAGATGCAATAGCAGGTCAGTACGTCTTCCTTCTTCAACATCAGCATTAGGCAGTTTCCTGGATCGCATGCAATCGATAAAGTTGGCAATATGAATATTATCAGCCTGTCGTCCAGGTTCTGAAATAACCATATCCCCTTTTTCATTGAATGCCTGCCATCCTCCTCCCTGTCGTCCCAATCTGAGGAATCCTTTTGTACCATACAGTTCAATCTTCGTACTGCACCATTCCCAGTCCGGAAACTGGTCTGAATCCCTGACACTGGTTGGGATCTTTATAAAATTAGCAGCCCAGACTGCCCCTTCGATCTTATAAATCAGTTTATCGTATTCCAGGTGGGTACTGATGGTATCCGGGATCTCCCTTCCATCTTTAAAATGATATACACCCCCGGAACTATAGGCTGATTTGGGGAAGGTCACATTCAACATATACCGGGCAATATCCGTCTGGTGAAAAATATCTCCGTTAACTGCTCCCACATTAAAATCCCAGAAGTTTCTGAACCAGTGACCGGGTCTGTATGGGAGTTTTGGTGCAGGTCCGCACCATATTTCATAATCTAATCCCTCAGGGACAGGTTCTTCTTCGGCATCATATATATTGCTTTTCCAATCCACTACCTGGTACACACTCGCCTCGTGAACATCTCCCAGTTTTCCTGATTGTACATAGTTAACCGCATGTTCAACATATGGAGCACTTCGGGTCTGACTTCCAACCTGGACCACCCGCTTGTATTTCCTGGCAGCTTCTACCATTTTAATTCCCTCCCATGGTGTTACGGTCAGGGGTTTTTCAACGTATACATCCTTCCCTGCCTGGCAGGCCATGATGGTACTCAATGCATGCCAGTGTACAGGGGTGGCACTGACGATGGCATCCACATCCGGATCATTGAGTATGTCCCTGAAATCCTGTGTCAGTTCAGGACGCTTATCCTGGTATTCCGCGACAATCTCCCGTCCATAAGAAAAAAGTCTTTGATTTACGTCACACAGCCAGACAATCTCCACATCCGGACGCTGGACAAAACGTTCGGTGAGAAACCTGCCCCTGCCCCCGAGACCCATAATGCCGACCTTGATCTTATCATTGGATGCAGAACTTTTCGTGTGTTTCATAATTGTAAATGCTGATGCAGCGCCTACTGTACCTAAAAATTTACGGCGATTCATTGATTTCATAATGTACTTATTTGCAGGGCTACTATCTCTAACAAGTATATTTCAGTTTAGAAATGGCATCCCCTGGTTCTTTAAAAAATAATACTACAATATATAAACTTGGAATGCCAAATTCAACATGAATAAAGTATTTAGGTCAAGCGTCCTTTTGGACTATGATTTTTTATATACAGCAAGGATTTAAACCCCGGGCTGTTAGCAAAAAAATATTTCAATAACTAAATTAGATTTATTTAATTTTTGCTGATCATGAAAAACATACTTTTTAAACTTTCAGGGCTTATAACTCTAATATCAATACTAAATTGTTCAACACCCCATAAAAACGATAAAGGATTTCTCAGGGTAGATAAAAATAGCAGATACTTTGTATTTGATGATGGCACGTCTTATGTACCAATTGGATTCAACAAATTCGTCTTTTACCAGGATACAGAATCGGATATTGACAGTTTATTGGATCTCTGGTCGAGTCATGGGGTTAATTACATTCGTGTATGGGTCGGTGGTGGAAGTGAACCAGAATTTCCTGTCGGAATTTTCGATGAAATACGTATGAAAAAGCTGGACTATATTATTGAGAAATGTGAAGAATATGGTGTTTATCTTTCATTATGTTTCTGGAATGAAAATAACCTGCGATTCGATGTAGGATATGGATGGAACAATGCAAGGCAGGGATATAATATGGCCATTGACAGTCTTGGGACCACGGATAACCCAGAAAATCTAAAGGGAGTAGAACATCTGCCCTCCTGGAATGCCATGAAAAACAGGTACAAAGTATTTGTGAACCGAAGGAATCATCACAAGGGGATCATGATGTGGGACCTGGTGAATGATGGAAAGAAAACGGAGGAATGGAAAAAGCAAATGTATGACTATGTCAGGTCACTTGATCCGAATGATCATATGATCGGATTTCAATATAACACCGGCAGGGATCCAAAAGGTGAAATGGATCTTGGATCAGTTCGGGTATATGAATACAATCCCGGTGGAAATGATGCTGAATTAATGGCCAAAGCACTTTTTGATCGCATACTGGAAGCTTTACACCATGGTGATCCTGTTTATGCCGGAGAAGGAAGGATGCATTGCGGGGAAGCATCAGAATATGAATTGGAGCGGTTCTACCTCCATACATTATGGGGACCTATATCTGTAGGCGCTGCCGGGAATCTTCATGCCTGGGTCTGTGAAACAAAAGAAGGAAGATGGCCTGATTATACCATGCAGGAACTGAAATGGATGAAGAATTACAGTGATTTCTGTCAAACGGTAAACTGGTCCGAATTCAACAGCCGGAATATGAATGATCTGGCATCATGTGAAAATGAAAATGTCCTGGCCTATGCCTGTGGGGATAAGAATCAAATGCTGATTTATCTTCTTAACGATGATCCTGAAGATAATTTTGACAAGATGACTACTACATTAAATCTGAACGTCGATCTTAAAAACACTCCCTACAAAATGGAATGGATAGATATCCGGACTGGTGATGTAATTGAAAAACAAGCCATTAAATCATTCCCTGCTGAAATAGATGTTCCGGAATTCAGGGATGGGATTTTCGCACATTTGAAAAATTAACATTGTAAGGTGGGTTCACACCGAGACCGCGAAGTTTACGCAAAGGTGCGCAAACAGCTCATTATCAATAGATTATTTTTTGTGTACTTTGCGCCTTCGCTGAAGTTTTAGTGTGAGCGTTGCGATTTTCTCTGCGCATTTTGCGTGAACCTAATTTGGCTTTTGATCCAAACTTTATAAAAACAATCTTATTGTCTTGCTTGCCAATAATTCCCCATCCATGAAGATTGACATAGTCCAGTCACCAATCTTATCTTCAACAGGCTCCCAAATAGTATCTCCAAGAAAGAATCTATATGGATTTGCTTTGATCTGGTATTCTCCCTCAAATGATGGCTCAACACTCCCTTCGTTATCCGAAAATGGCGGATGATCGATCCTGAACTGAATAAACCTCCCTTTGGCCTGCCAGATCTCAACAATCATCCCGAATTCGACATCCAGCTCCGCTGTAATAGTATCTGTCAATTCAAGCAAATCAGGTAAATCTTTAGATTCACGATCCCAGCGAGTGTAATGGCCGTAACTGATGATCTCGACCTGGGGTAAAGGTTTTTTGCTGCGTTTCAAAGTTGGTTATTAAAATAATTGTTGTAAGATATTCGTTTCCTAAAATCTAAACAAATGTATCTATTTGCCGATGACTTTTTTAAATGGGATGCAACTTTGTTTTTAGTTCTCTGAAATGTTTTTTTATGTACATTTGGAGGACAATATTTCTGGATCCTGATAACTGACTTTCCTGGGAAATATTCAGACTCATACCAAATATACGGCATGATTTTTACGACGATACTGACGAAAGAGATGATAGGATTTG
>JBHOSY010000052.1:0-24011 GCA_042584165.1 Bacteroidota bacterium
TTCCCTGAATGTGCAGAAGAAGTTGTTATTTATGTAAAGAATATCGGTGAATGCACTGTGAGGAGCTTCATCCCAGATTTTTTGAACCTTGATTTTCTGATTTGATAATGATTGACCGGTGACCTGGGTGGAATTAGCCAATGTTCCTGACAAAATCATGATCGTACATAAGACTCTGGATTGATATGATTGCATTTTTTCAAGTATTATTTTATAGATTTCAAATATAAGAGATCGCAGTACGGTTTTGGATCATACAGCTCATATATTTAATTCCAAATAAGTAAAATTATGAGCAATCTACCTCTTAAAAATCTTCTATTTATAACAGTTCTCTTCCTATTGATCATCCAAAATGGATGTACGCAGAAAAATAAATCAGTTGAAAAACCCAATATTCTGTTTATTGCAATAGACGATATGAATGACTGGGCCGGATTTTTAGGTGGGCATCCCGGTATGAAAATCCATACTCCGAATCTGGATCGTCTTGCAGCTTCCTCGATGATCTTTACCAATGCACACACACCGGCTCCGGCATGTGCTCCAACCAGGGCTGCCATTCTTACTGGTGTTCATCACGCCCGTTCCGGTGCTGAAAATGTTTACTGGGGTGATGGACCGAAGTGGAGGGAGTTTGAAGCTTTGAAAGATGTTGTTACCATGGAGCAGTTTTTTAAAGCTCAGGGATACAAAACCCTGGGTGCCGGTAAGATCTATCACAGCCAGGCACCGCCATGGACCCCAACCAGCCAGGTAGAACCCGCAAACTGGGATTTTTATTATCCAAGTTATTACATTTCTCATCCATATCAGATCCGTGCTCCAGAAGACGTTATATACCCTGATGATGTTGATAATGAAAGCCGGCCGGGGGGGAAAGGCTGGTGGACCTGGGGCCCGATTCCGGTCCCTGACGAAAAAATGGCAGATTATCATGTGGTTGACTGGGCCAGGTACCAGCTTAGTCAGAAACATGAGAAACCATTATTCATGGCGGCCGGATTATGGAAACCACATGACCCCTGGGAGGTGCCTCAGAAGTATTTTGACATGTATCCACTGGAAAATATTGTTTTGCCGGATTGTAAAGAGGACGATCTTGAAGATGCTTTCGATCATGGACGACGATGGATACACAAATGGGTGGTTGACAATGAGCAATGGGAAAAAGTAATCCAATCATATGCTGCCTCCATTACCTTTTCAGATGCCATGCTTGGACGATTGCTGGATGCATTCGAAAAATCCGAATATGCTAATAATACGATTGTTGTATTATGGTCTGATCATGGCATGCATATGGGTGAAAAAGAAAATATTGAAAAATTTACCTTGTGGGAAAGATCAACGCGTGTTCCATTGATTATATCAGTTCCGGGTATGACACGCCCTGGTACCAAATGCGATCAACCTGTTAGTTTGATGGATCTCTATCCAACCCTGGTCGACCTGGCAGGATTTACACCGCCTCCCCACCTTGACGGGATAAGTCTTTTACCACAAATTGAGGATCCGGAAAAAGAGACCTCACCTGTAGTTTCCAGTTATATGTTTACATGGACAGAACATCCGGTCACAGGACACGCGGTAAGAAGCAAGCGATACCGGTATATTTATTATCCTGAAATCAACCTTGAAGAACTTTACGATCATGAGACAGACCCAAACGAATGGAATAATATCGCTTATAAAAAGGGAAACAATGAAATCATTCTTGAACACAGGCAAGTTCTATCAGATATGTTACCACAGCTGACATGGGAAACAGGTGATCCAGAAGGGTATTCAATTGATTCGGACGGTAATGTTCACAATGATAATTATGTTTCATCCTTTTGAGGTATTTTTAATTATACTATTTACATCCTTGCCAGCTCAAATGTTCCCCAGAGGTATGTTTCCTATGGAAATTTGTTGTTTTCACTGTTATCATTACCTGGTTTATAACGTTACAAATTAATCTTCCCACCTACGCCTTCGTTGGTCTTATGACCAACGATTAGTAGAAATACCCGAAGATACACATGTTGGTGATCTACCTTCCATCGGTCGCCATAGGCTTGCCGACGGCGAAGCGCAAAAGCTCCGGCAGACGAAGAAATACCAACAAGGGCAGTAGTTCTGAGCGGAGGTCGGTGTCGTTCCGGGCAGAAGTCGACTGAGATCTAGGCGGAAGTCGATAGAGTTCTGGGCGGAACAGGATCTCGATCTGGCGGTGTCAATCCCCTGAACATCGCCAGAAGTAGTGCGGGATCTGGGCAGAAGTCGGTGACGATCCGGGCAGAAGTCGATGGGGATCTGGGCGGAAGTCGATAGAGTTCTGGGCGGAAGTCAATGGAGATCTGGTCGGATGTGGGTTGCAGACTGGACGGGATTCGAACTATTGTTTAAAAAGCATTAAAACAAATAATATTTACAGGTGTTGTCATAACTGTTGTCACGAGCCGCATTGCCATTATGAGCACAAGTAGGACCGACTTTATGCCAAAGGCATCCCTATCGGGACAAATCAATCTCCCCACTTTCAATCATTTCCTGAACCTGGGCTCTTATAGCTGCTTTTCCATCCTGTGCTCGTTTGGCTAGGGCTTTGAAGTCGGGGTTGTCATGAAGGTTTTCGAAAGGTGGACAGATCTGAATGAAATCAATCCAACTCAACCATATACGACGATCTACAATTTTTGTCAAATACTGTAGAAATTCTTCTTTTTCATCCAGAAAGGTAATGCCGGGGGTGATATGGAAAATATTTATTCATTCATCATTTTATCTGCTGCCAGGATGCAGAATATATAACTCGCCGCTCCCCCAATTACATATTCTGCCTGGTGGGCAAAATAGGGATATGGTTCTTTCAGTTCAGGAAAATCAGGTCTGATAAGTGCAGTTCCTGAAGCCATACCTCCCGGAATATAGGACCACCAGTGCATATTAAATCCATAGGCAACAGTTAAAGATTGAACACCTACTGCTGAAACAAGGGAGGTATTTGATCCTGGGTGACAACCCAGGACAAAATTGACAACCCTGAAAACGAGTTCCCTGTTAAAAAGATCCGGGTATTTTTTCACGAGGTAAAAATGTTCCAGGGCAAATTGCTGGATGTTCCACCCAACACCCCAGATCCGCGGTCTCCATGGGACACCGAATGGATTGGTGGCAAGGGTTGAATCAAGCCGAGTGCTATAGTTTTTAAGTGCTTCCCTGTATTTTGCCAGGAAATCATCATTATTTATCTGGTCTTCTACCCTGGCGATACCCCAGGCAGCTCCGTTCATATTTTCCTCAATGGATGGCCAGAGACTGACCAGGTGGGAGGCGTATTTTTCTTCCCGGGTGGTATACAGAAGTTCAACCGTGGCCAGGATTTCTTTCAGTTTTGTATTACGCGGTACATAAGCATTGGGCTGCCTTACCGGTTCGTGTGTCTGTTCATAATTCCATGCCTTGACAGCTGTTTCGATACATTCATCAGCCAATGCGTCATCAAATCCCTGCAGAGAACGGCTGGCAGCAGCAAGGGCTGCAGCAACCTGGTATTCCAATCCAGTATCTTTGTTTGTAACTACCCAACGGTCATCCGCTTTCCCGAAACGATTATTCCTAACTTCCCCGGGATCTACTGAAGAATCGAAGAACTTCTGATCTGACTCAGAGGCCACATCTCCCAGAAAGACTCGCCCTGCACTCGTTTCAATGATCCCAACAAACGCATGACCAGAGGCACGATATCCTGAAAGTAAATTGATTACTCCATGTTCAAGCTGCTGCTGCAGATCCGGAATGCCATCCGGTCTCCTCACTTCAACGAACAATTCATCCTGCATTACTGTTGTCTGGTCGACATTGATTCCGAATTCCTCTCCAGCCAATGCCAGATACATGGTGGTCGTCGCCTGTGAGCCCGCTGCAAGATCATTATCCCCGGCATCATGCCAGCCTCCCCGGTTCAAACCAGGTATGGTCTGAAAAGGTTTATATTTGGTTTCTGTAGTTGTGTACGTCTTGAAACCGTCAACATGCACGGTTGACAAAGGTGCCTGCAAGGCGTCATCGAGATGACAGGCTCCATGCCAGACACGCCACCTGTCATGAACCCTCATATGACACATCTGTACCGGAAAGAAAATTTCAAGTGTTGGCTGCCATACTTTCTGTTGGTATACATCTTTACTGATCCTGAAAGGCTTAGTTACAGAATTCCCATAGCTTATAGTATATAATCCCGGTTCCTTAATCTCTGAAAAATCAAAAATCGCGTACCTATATCTTAGAAATTTTCCCCAATCCTTTGGAATCCCGGATTTTATTTCCTTTGTGATTCCATCATTGCCCATTCTGTGCAGGATTGCTTCATGCATTTTATCAGATCGGCCATCCAGTTCAATAATAGCCTGTTTCAACTGGGACGGGTGATATCCCACCTGGGAATGGCTTATTACCGGGTTGCGTATCCAGTCAGGAATTAAATTTGGTGTGATAATCCATTCTAATGCCTCCTTGTCAAGACCTTCCGGAATTACAGAACTCACGATGATCCAGCCACCCAGAGAACTGTTGCGTCCATCGATTAACGATAGGTTACCCTTAACCTGTTCAATCTGCAGTTTGCATGTGGGATCCTCCGGAGCAATCAGTAACTTTGGACCTTGGGCTAAAGGTACTGGTTTAACTCCTTGAGGAGATCCATTGTATCCTGCCATGGCAGCCAGGGACATGGGTTCGGGATTAATAGCTCCAATGGTAATCATAGGATCAAGGCCTTCGACAGGAATTACGCCGAATTGGTCTCCAAGTTGGTAAGTTTTCCCACGATAGGTAACCGGGAATAATCTCAAGTCAAATGTTACTTTTCCTTTAAGTTCAGCAGGAATTGGTTTTTCAAGGTCCACTACAAGGTGAATGGATTTATCTTCAGGCCAGATCCTTATAGTATATTTAAATTCAGGTGAGGTTGTTGAGTGATTGGCTAAGTAAGAGTCAATGGTTGTGGATCCGGAAGCCTCAACAGTAGCCTGGATTTCTCTTTTTTCCTTATCAACAACTCTCCTGACAGTTACCGGCCGTGCAATGTTTATCAAACCATTTGCAGCGGTTCGCTCACCATGATGAATGAACTCGATACCACCCTGACCAAACTCCGGATTTTGATCATGGAATACAAGTACATTAAATCCTGGAGCTTCCAGATACTCCAGATCATTAATTTTCCATTCCGATTTACCTTTTTTTTGGCAGCATCCGATTAATGCAATTATCAACAAGAGCAAAAGATAAAACTTAAAGCTTTTCATAATAGTGAATTTAAGATATGAAGATGAACTTAAAATATGGCATATCAATTTCTTATCGCCAATGTATTAGTATGGATTCCTGCTTTGTTCTTCACATCGGCATATACCCTGGGCGGAAATAGTAATACATCCCTCAGCCGAGATTTCCTGCAATCGAGAGGCAACATTAACTCCATCACCAAGAACATCTGCACCGACCATGACCATTTCGCCTTGATGTATTCCAATCTTTAAAGGAATGTTTTGACTCTTTGATTCTTTCTGGATGTCCATGGCACACCGCACAGCATCTGAGGCTAATGGAAAGCTGGCTAACGTTCCATCACCTACTTCTTTGATTAACTTACCATTGTGCTTTTTGATCAGTGTGGCATGGATGGTGTGATTGCGTTTGAGCATATCGAATGCCTTATCCTCATCCGATCCCATTAAGGCGGTGTATCCGACGATGTCGGTGAACCTGCCTGCCGGTGCTCTGGCCTTGCCGTGGCAGGCAGGCATTACTGCGATATGTCTTCGGTCTTCAGGCATTAGTCAATATTACATTTTAAAGCATTCCTTCCTGTTCCATCCATGTTAAAACTCTATCCCGTTCTCTCTGGTTTTTTTCTTCCATATCTCTCACAATGAGCTGAAATTTTTCCTCACCACGGATCGGATTGAACAGGGAATCATATTGTATCATTTCTAACAGCCACTTGGGGAAGAAATCTATATCTTCGAACTCATCAAGATTCTGATAGGCTTTATCTTTCTGGCCAATAAAAGCATAAACTCCTCCAAGGTCGTAATATGCCGATCCATAACGCAGGGAGTACCATCTTTTTAATCTTATACTTTCTTCTGCATACTCGATTTGTTTATTGAAATACGTCATGGCTTCTTTTTTTCTCCCTGCTCTCCACAGCAGGTAACCCACCCTATGTTTTCTTGCTATATTAAGATTCCCTGATTTGAACAGAAGTGAATCGTGTGCAACCGCTATCTTCGCAGCTTCTCCCCAGTTACCATCATACTCATGGATAGTAATTTGCTCAAACCGATCACATCTCCAACTCAATGGATTGATTGAACAAATTAAATTGTTGAGCTCGATGGCTTTTTCGATATTGCCCTTTTGGAATTCACGGCCTCTCAGATCAGCAAGACAGCCTAATGAATCGAAATCAATTTTTTGTGCTTCCACAAAGCAACTTTCCGCTTTTTCTGCCAGTCCTAAAGTTGAATAAATATAACCAAGACTTCTTAAAAGAGAGGGTAAAGACGGTCCATGTTCAAGCTGAATGGCTTTATGATAACTGGAAATTGCATTTACATAATCATCATAATATATTGCATACAGTCTTCCTTTTAAACTTAATGCTTCAGTATAGTTAGGATTGATTTCAAGTGCTCTATCAATATTATATACTGCTTCTTTGATGTTACCCCTACTTTCCATATATAGGCTTTTTATTCTATATGCTTCTTCAAGCTGATCATCAAAATCCAAAGCCATATTTGCCAGTATCAAGACTGAATCCAGAAAGTCCTCTTTAAAGTATTCCTGTGTAGAACCATATTTTCTATTGTAGCATAGAGCCAGGTACACATAGCCCAGGCCGAAAGTTTCATCAAGTGATAATGCAGAGCGAAAAAGGGATTCTGCTTCATCCAAAGCCTCTCCCTTATTGTTATAAATAACATCGTTGAATTTGTCTTTTCCTTTTAAAAACAAGTCGTACGCCTCCAGATTTTCAGTTGGTATTGATTCTATTCTTTCCTTTACCTCTGGTGCAATCGCAACCTTTACCTCTGATGCCACTTCCTGAGATATATCACTCATAACCTCAAACACATCCTCTAACTTCCTATCATACTGATCAGACCAGATATGTTCATCTTTTCCAGCGTCTATTAACTGAGCAGTAACCCTAATCTTATCTTCAGATTTGAACACACTTGCTTCCAATAAATAAGATACGTTTAGTTCATTACCAATTTGAGGTGATTGAACAGTACCATCCCGATATTTTTCAACAGATGTACGTGAGGCAACTCTAATGTCTTTGATCTTGCTTAAATGGTTAAGAATCCCTTCCATTATTCCATCTGCGAAATACTGATTTTCTTCATCTGGACTTAAATTCTTAAAGGGAAGTACCGCAATTGATTTTTCCAGTTCTGCCTCTTCAACAATTGGTTGCTGTCTTGGGAAAAAGAACCAGATCAATACTACTGCCACTATCAATACTAAGAGGATGCCTATGATATAATAAAGACGTTTGTTTTGTGGTTTTTCAGGCAATGCCTCTTGGACTTCTTCTTCGCAATGCACCTTATACACCTTTACTGGTTCTTCAACATTCTTCAATGCCTTTTCTTCAATAAACTCCGCCTCTATTCCCGCTTTGTTCTTGATGTCTTTATATACCGCTCCTGATATATTGATACACCCTTCTTCTGCAAATTCTTCAAGTCTCGAAGCTACGTTTACCCCGTCACCCAGAACATCACTACCCTCAAACACAACTTCTCCTTCATGAATGCCTATACGTAAACCGATCCCCTCTTTTTTGGCTTCATTTTGTATCTCACCAGCACACCTGACTGCATCAGAAGCAGTACTGAAACTGGCAAGAATACCGTCACCCATTTCTTTGAGCCACTCGCCACGATATTTCTTGATCAGGGGTCGCTGCAGGTCACGGTTCTTGCGCAAGAGTCTGAAGGCTTTATCCTCATCGCTGCCCATCAAGGAGGTATAGCCCACGATATCGGTAAACATAATGGCTGCTAATCTGCGATCTTCTGGCATCAGTTTGGTCTATGGTTTAAGATCTCTTTCTCTTCAGAGCCTTCCAAAAGTGCAATTAAGTTACAGCATATGGCTGGTAATTGCAATGAGTAGCAAAACTACAGACTATTAAAATCTGGAAACAGGCTGCACCTTCTTGTTTCCTAGTTCAACACACTTCCTGATCTTTTTGACATACAACATCAAGTCTTCATTGGTTACCAATTCCAGGAGTACCAGACTTTCTCCCCACTCTCTATCATCATAACCTGGGCTGACAATCATAAAAAGTGATACATATATTTGGAATGCATTATTAATCTATATATCTTTAATCTATGTATTCAAAAGAACTGTTGAAAGGGACATTATCGGCCATTATACTAAATTTATTGGCCGAGAATGAAAAGATGTATGGATATCAGATAGCTCAAAAAGTAAGAGAATTGTCCGATAACAAAATACTGATTAAAGAAGGATCCTTATATCCAGCTTTGCATAAACTAAAGGAAGATGGTCTTGTAAACATGGAAACCATGAATATTGGAAAGCGAATTAGGAGATATTATTACCTCACCTCAGAAGGCGAAATAGCAAAAAGTGAAAAGGTTAATGAAATTGAAGATTTCATTATCACAATAAGAAATATTTTATCATTCAGACTAAAAATTCAATTCTCATGAGCAAGTTAACTGATGAGCAGATTGACTTTATATATGACCAGGTGAATAATAGTCAAATTGATTCGATTGAACTAAAGGAAGACCTTATTGATCACTTTTGTTGTGTTATTGAGGATTATATCAAACAGGGAAAGAGCTTTGAGGAATCCTATGAAAAAGCGTATCAAATCGTTTGCCCAAATGGATTTGATGAAATATATCAGGAAACCATTTTACTGTTAACATCTAAAAACATTATAATCATGAAAAAGCTATTGTTTCTAATTGGATTTGTAACCACTGTGTTTTTAACAACCAGTTTCATGTTTAAAGCGCTGCATTTCCCTGGTGCTGGCGTGCTGTTAGGATTATCAGCAATAGTATTAATATTTGTTTTACTACCGCTGCTATTTCTGTACTTCTATAAAAAGGAGTTTTCTAAATATATTTCATATAAAATGAAATATATATTCGGATATCTTGGAGTGGCCTTAGCATTGACAGGGCTCGTTGTCTATGTATTGCACTGGCCGGGTTACGATTTATTATTCCTTCTTTCTGTAGTAGTAATAGACTTTGGATTTTTGCCATTCCTATTTTATAGAATGCATAAGATATCAGGTGAGAAGAAAAATCCGGAACATAAATCGGATAAACTTACTTATATATTCGGATATCTTGGAGTGGCTTTATTTCTAACAGCCTCTGTTTTTAAATTCCATCGCTTTCCATTTGCTGCTATTTTGCTGGTTCTATCTGTGATCGTCATAAACTTCGGTTTTTTACCATTTCTCATTTATAGAATGTATAAGAAGTCGGTTGAGTAAAATAAAGAGATAAACTAATATACATTACATTCATCCTTAGCTTTACCACATCTGCTGTCTTATGTAGATCTCATCATTGCTATCTCTTACAATATCAGTTCCCAGACAGGAGGAGTATTCTAGGAAAGTAGGGAATCTTATTATTACTCTAAGAGGATGGTTTCCTTCTAGCGGGCCCCCATCAGTACCCTCTTCTATCTCTTTCGCATCATTCACCCAGTACGCTTTCTTACATCCATCACAGAATGTCAAAGAAGGAAATTCAGGGAGCATCGGAGCTTCACGCTTTCCATCTGTCCAATAGACAGCTTCTAAGGTATTACCACTGATTAGAGACTCTTTAAGTGCCTGGTGTTGGCAATGAGGACATTCGATTATAGTTGGGGTGTCTGGTATCATGGTATAGCAATGGTTAATTAATCTAATAGTTATATGATTGGCTTACAAGGCCCAACACCTGCTGCATCTAATATGAACAGTTATTTTCTTTCAATTATTATAGAGAAGTTAAGAACCGATTTTTTACCAGCATTCACAGATAAGATGCTATTTAATAAATGAATTTTTCTCGCATGATAAGAGGAATTGTTCTATGATGGTGTCAATTGGATATATGGTCTGTTAAAACTTAAATCGATATACCATATGGATTGTTGGATCCTTCAACGGTGGACTATGACAATTCGTCAAATCTTGTTGTTGCATACATTCTTTGAGTTTCGAAAGGGGATAATGTAGATTGAGATGGCATACCTATTAATATTTTATTCATTCCTCAATTGGTCAGCCGGATTGGTTTTAATAGTTTTCATTATCTGTGATGAAACCGTTGCCAACGCAGTAAGAATTAAAATAGCCGCCGTTAATACAAAAGGGATTGCATTCAATGGGGTATGGTATGAAAAAACGGATTTTAGGAGTGCATCTAACATTATATATGCCAATGGGATGCCTATTATACTGGCAATAATGATTACCCACATGAATCCTTTGCTTATCAAAAGACTTATTTCTTTTGTCGATGCGCCCATTACCTTTCTGATGCTAAACTCTTTCATTCGTTTCGCTACAAACAGGGAAACCAACCCAAATAAACCCATGCATGATATCAGTACTGCGATGGATGCAATAGCCATCATCAAATTGGAGGTGCCCTCACTTTCTTTATAGAAGCCATCGAATGCCGCATTCTGGAAGTATCCTTTGTATGTATTGTCAGGGTATAGGTTTTTCCAGGTATTTCTGGCAAATACCTCTGCACTTACCGCTTTACCTGGCATTGTTCGGAAAACAATTCTATTGAAATCCTTTTCTTCTGCTACTTTGAAATATAATGACTGAATTTTGTGTCTGAAATGCCTATAATGAAAATCTTCTGTCACACCAACAATATAATGAGCCGTGCTGTCAATGATAATCCTCTTTCCAATTGGATATTCAAGGCCCAGTTTATTTACAAAAGCTTCATTCACAACAATGGATTCATTCATATCCGTGGAGCTGTTCTTTTCAAAGAACCTTCCTGATTTAAGGCGAATGCCAAGGGCATCGGGATAATCATAACCTGCCATAACTTTTCGACTCACATGTTCCTCACTATTGTATGTTACAGCATCCTGTACAGCTCCGCGGCCAATATGATTTCTTGATCCAGTTATTATATTGATATCAGGATTTTGTGTCAATTTGTCTCTTAATCCTACATATTGATCATTATAGGCAAGTGGAATAATCACTGTTTGTTCTTTGTCATATCCCCAGTCACGATTTTTGATGAACTGTTCGTTCAACACAAAAACAACTCCCAATGAAATAGTGACGAAGGATATGATAAACTGTACTGCCAGCATTGACTTAGTAAGATAATTCCTGTTGGTTAGTCTTAAATTTCCTTTGAAAATATTCACAGGATTGAATCCTGATATGAAAAACGCCGGATAGGCTGCTGATCCAATTCCTACAATCACAAATAATCCGGAGAAAAAGATCCATAACCTGGGATTATCATATTCAAATATCAGTGGACTATAGCCGAGCCCAATGGCATTGAATAAGGGAAGCAGAAATGCACCGGCCAATACCCAACCGAAAATGAGAGCGAGTAAACACAATAGGGCGTTTTCACTGATGAATTGAAGGATGATTTGTTTCCTACTCCCACCTATTACTTTACGAATTCCTATTTCTTTCAATCGGGAGGTTGCGGAAACAATAGAAATATTGATATAATTGATAACGGATAAAACCATTATAAATACTGCGATAATGGACATCACAATCCTGGCTGTCGGATGGGCGTTGTATACAAGCATGTCTTCTTTTCCAAATGCTTTAAGGGCAAGTGTGGGTAATGGGTCAAAAAGGAATCCTTTGATCTTCATGTCTGGATTTGCCTGATTCTGAAATTCCGTATAATTATTCATGCTGTTTTCAATACGGTTGAACTGTACAGGTTTGTGAAACATAACAAATGTTGCTTCCGTGAAGTTTTCCCAATCACCGTCGTCATCAAATCCCAGGTTTTCCATGTTATCGAATGGGATCAATATATTGAAACGGATACTGGCAGAATAAGGAAATTTATCAGCCACCGCTCCTACAATGTATGTTTCTTTAAATTCTTTGCCATTAGCCTTGAAAAGCATGGATACTTGTTTGCCTACTGCCGGATCATTGCCGAAATATTTAATGGCGGAATGTTCACTCAGTACGATCTTATCTTTTTGCTTCAATACATTTCTAGATCCGAATTTCAGTTTATAACTGAACATATCCAGGTAACAATCGTCTACAAAGAATACACCTTCATTAAATACCTTATCCTCGTACCGGAAATCCACGCTGGAGTATTGCATCCTGACCACTTCTTCGACTTCCGGGAAGTCGTCCTTTATTGCAGGCCCCAATGCATATGGCGTCGTACCATAAATTTTATCTATTCCATCCTGTTCAATGACACTCTCTACCTGAAATATCCTGTCAGCATTTTCATGACAGACTTCCATGTGATAGGCTCTGTCCAGAAAAGAGAAAAGCACCAGGGACCATCCAAATGCGATCCCAAGTCCAATGGTATTTATAAATGAAGAGAGTTTATGCTTTAAAATACTGCGATAACCGATCTTTAGATAGTTCCAAAGCATAGTATTATGGTTTGCTTTTGTTATATGTTAAATGCCAGATGATTTCTCTATTTGTGTAGAGGAATTGACAATATTGACCCTCTCCTTTTCCATAAGATCGGTGTGCCCGACAATAAATGTAAACATTATAGCAACTTGACGTAGATCTTCAGGCATTGATTAAAAATCTCAAGTTGAATCTCGTATACGAATCCTGTAAAATCTGTATTGAAGTTAATGTATAAACTTGAAAATATCTATAATTATGTTCTGATCCTTCTATACAGAGGACTGGTTTATTATTGCTTAGGATGAAAATCATAGATTATCTTAGATGGGTTTTGTAGATTGCGCTGTTCTTAATTTAATATGTAATGAGGAAATTACCTTTCGCATTGGGAGTTTTCGCCTTACTTTTATTCGTTCCCGGTTCGATTTTATGGAGACTACATTATTGGAGAGGTACATGGATGATGGTAATAGGGATACTGTTATTCCTTTTCGGATCAGTACTACCTATATTAATTGATAAAATTACAATCGAATCCCGAAAAGTAGCACGTACAGCACTGATTCTTCTTTTTATTATAGTTTTATCTACTCTAGGTTTCTGGCTTACCAAAAATATGCATTGGCCGGGAGCTAATGCCTTTGGACAATCTGCTATTATTCTGATTATGGTATTTTTCCTCTTCTTTGCAAAACAGCTTGAAGGAAGGAAGTTAAAAATCCGCTCAGATCGGCAATTGGCTGCAATTTTATTTACAGATATTGTTGGATTCACTTCTTTGATGGGGAAAGATGAAAACAAGGCCTTGCAATATCTTGAACAAAATCGTCGCATTCAAAAGAAATTGATACGTAAATACCGGGGGAAATGGCTCAAGGAAATGGGAGATGGTTCGATTGCGATATTCTTTACTTCTAGCGAGGCTGTTTTATGTGCTATAGAAATTCAGGACGAGATCAATATCAAAACTTCTATCAAACTTAGGATGGGAATTCAAGTATCTGAAATTGTGTTTTCCGATTCAGATGTTTTTGGAGATGGCGTAAACGTGGCTTCAAGGATCTCAGAATGTGCAGGATCAGGAGAAATTTATTTCTCCGAGGCAGTATATAATAATATCCGTAACCGGGAAGAACTTGAGGTAATTCCAGTCGGTGAAAAGGAGCTAAAAAATGTTGCTTACAAACTGAATCTTCATAAAATTGTGACTCAATAGGATCAGAAATTTGATTAAGTAATCATAGCTGGTTGGCGACCCTGGTAATACCTCACCTGAGTGAGCTGGGATTAGTTTTTATACCATGACAGGTGAATAGTTCCGTTTTTTCTGAACCAGGGTTTATATATTGAATCTGTATTGAAATCACTGTGGGATAAGTTCATATAACTCACTTTATTTAACATGTAAACGAGTTGGCAACCATTATAAATGAATTATGGAAGAGAAAGTAGAAGTAAAACATACAACGATAAAGAGGATTGGTGGTTATCTTCATAGAGTCATTCCAATTGCTGACAAATCAGGAAAAGTTTTGAGTTATGCCCTTAAACCTTTAATGGTAGAGTTTAAGCCACGTGATGTGATTCAGGTTGTAGTAGGTGCAGCTTTGCTGGCGATACCAGTATCTTTAACTGAGGAAGCCTGGAATCTTGGTAAAATACTTCCTGTTCAAAATGTGTTATACATATCTACCTTATCGCTGTTCATTATAGCAGTATTCGTTTATTTCAACTTCTATAGGTTTACTTTCAAAGGTCATGTAATTGATTTCATTAAACGCGTTGTTGGAACTTATTTGATTTCTTTAATAGTAGTTGCATTAATTCTTTCAATAATTCAGAAATGTCCATGGGGTGTTGACAATATTTTGGCTATAAAGAGGATAATTATCGTAGCGTTCCCTGCTGCAATGAGTGGAACACTTAGTGATACAATTAAATGATACAACAATAACGGTTGCCAACATGCCAGTAAACTCAATGCCTTGTAAGGTGCTTCCTATTTAATCCCGTAATAGTTTTATATTTCATACTCACCAATTAACTTTCGTAACACAAGTCGGTACTGAGTTTACTGGCCGACCGTTAGGCACCAGTCCAAATACAAAGTTCCCAGGACATTTTTCGCAAGGTTTCGCAACGACTACATTTCGCATAGCTGGTTGACTTCCATATATTTCCATACTGGTTCCAGCCAACCATTTGGTCCTGCTTTTCCTTTCTGCGGAGATATACCAGTACCACATAACAATTATTTAATGGCCAAATTTGGATTGTTTATTAGGAAAGAATTATGCCCTTTCGAGAGAAATGAATGAAACTGAATTAATTGAAAAAATAGATTTTCAGTGATTGTGGACAGATGTCTAATATGCCTTTGCTATTCACTCACATAACATTTCGACCATTTATCACTATTTTATTTACAATTATGAAATAAATCAAAATCTTTCTCTTTATTTTATTTACAATTATGAATAATATACGTTAAACATAATATCATGAAGAGATTATATTTGGGCGAATTTGAGGAAATTGTACTCCTTACTGTAGGAGTGTTGTACACAAAAGCTTATGCTGTTGCCATCAAAGAGGAGATTGCAGAACAGACTGGAAGAAATGTGAATATCAGTGCCGTACATACTGCTTTATACCGTTTGGAAGAAAAAGGATTTTTAGAATCAAAGCTGGGAGATGCAGAAGCCCGGCGTGGGGGCAAGCGTAAACGATTGTTTACGATCACAACTTTAGGACGAAAAGTTTTAGTAGAAACTATGGAACTCAGGCAAAAAATCTGGGCACAGATACCAAAGCCGGCATTAGGCTTTAGCTATTAGTAGCATGTCAGAAGAACAGTCAAAAATACTGGAACCACGACTTCCGGGATTCTTTCTCGGCCTGTTACGGTGGTATTGCAATTCGGACAAACTGGAAGAAATAGAAGGTGACCTGGAAGAACTGTATTTTATAAATACTGAAAAATTGGGTGTAAGGAAAGCACGGATCCATTTTGCCTGGAATGTAATCCGGTGCTGTAAACCATACGCCTGGAAAAGAAAAATAGAATTATCCACTTATTATTTCAATTTCATAATGATACTCAACTATTTAAAGATTGCTCATCGAAACCTTCTCAAGCACAAAACCTTTTCGTTGATCAACATTTTCGGACTTTCGTTCAGCATGTCAGTATGCCTGCTCATTATTACGATAATCAACGATCAATTGAGTCGTGATAATTTTCATGAAAATGGAGATCGCATATATCGCGTGATAACTGATGTCCAAGAAAAAGAGCATGATGGTATTTTCCTTTATGCCTCAACTGCAATGCCTGTTGCAGGAGCTTTGAAAAATGATTATACAGGCATTGAGGAGGTTGTCAGGATAACAAAATCGTTAAATGGCGATGGTAAGGCAGGCGAAAAAATCATTCCAGTGTATGGTCTATTTGCCGATCAAAGCTTTTTGGAAGTATTTAGTTTTAAACTTAAAGATGGCGATCCGGAAACAGCCTTGAAAGATCCCTTTTCTGTGATTCTCAGTGAAGAAACCGCACAAATTTTTTTCGGTGATAATAATCCGGTTGGCGAAACCATTGAAATAGGCGATAAAGGTGTATATACAATTACAGGAATTGTTGATGATCCTCCGGGAAAAAGTCACATTAAATATGAATTAATTGGTTCGGTTTCAACACTTAGTATCCTTGAAAAAGATAATATTATAAAAAACAAGGTGGTCGGTGAATGGGGGAATCCATATGCCAGCTATGTTTACGTACTTCTTGAAGAAGGCGTTGATCCGGAATTAATCAACAATAATCTCCTGGAAATATCCAATCATCATGCTGATGTAGCGGAAAGATTTATATCGAAATTCCAGCTTCAGAAGCTTTCTTCAATTACCCCTTCGCCAGTAATGAATAATATGTTTTCACAATCATTGCCGATGGAAGTCATCGTATTTCTTGGATTTCTTACAGTGATTGTCATGTTGTCGGCTTGTTTTAATTATACAAACCTTTCTATATCCCGTGCCTTGACAAGAGCAAAGGAGGTTGGGATAAGAAAGGTAACGGGAGCAATGAGATGGCAGATAATCACACAGTTTCTTTCTGAATCTGTTTTGTTTTCAACGATTTCACTCGCTTTAGCCCTATTCATTCATAAATATCTTTTAGGAGTATTCAACCAGATGTCCGTTGCCAGGGAGGTATCGTTACATTTTGAAGAAAACACCAATACTTATCTTTGGTTTATTGCATTTAGTATGCTGGTAGGCATTATTGCAGGATTGATACCCGCAATTTTCCTTTCTTCGTTCAAGCCAATCATTGTACTTAAAAAAATGTCCGGGATTAAATTATTTTCAAAACTCACACTCCGAAAATCTTTAGTGGTCCTGCAGTTCACAGTGTCACTTTTCTTTATCATTACAGCCATCATAATCACAAAGCAATCAGGTTTGTTGGTAAATTCAGAGTACGGTTTTACCAAAGAAAATATAGTCAACATAAAACTCCAGGATGCTGATGCAGATCAATTCCTGAATGAAATCACTAAAAGGATCGATGTGATTCAGGCTTCAGCCTGCTCCCATATCCCAGCAACCGGTTCAAGTTGGGGTGAACGCATGCGTCGCGAAGCGGAGGACGAGAAAATTCGCGTGGATTTTTTCTATGTTGATCAGAATTACATTGATAATCTTGACCTTCATTTGGTTGCAGGGAGTAATTTTCCTGAAAACGCATCCAGGGGTAATGAACAATTCATGATTCTAAACGAGAAAGCTGTCGAAGATCTGAAGTTTAGCAATCCTCACGAGGCAATTGGTGAAGAAGTATTGCTGGGTGACAATGATACCACACTGATCCAGGTAATTGGGGTTGTCAGGAATTATAACTTCAGAATATTATTGATGGATATCAGCCCTATGGCATTAAGGTACAGCCCTGGTTCATTTCAATACGCGAATGTGAAGATTAAAAGTAATGATATAGAATCAACCATAGCAGGTCTGGAAAACGAGTGGAGAAAGTTCGATCAGGTACATGTTTTTGATTATCAATTCTTTGATGAACAACTGGAGGAAACTTTAGGCTTTGTGAAGGACCTGAAAGGGATCATTGGCATCACCGCTATACTGGCAATTATTATAGCCAGCCTGGGACTATTGGGAATGGCCATTTATAATACTGAAAGCAGGGTGAAAGAAATAGGGATCCGTAAAGTAATGGGAGCGGATATTTCAAGTATAATAATCCTTCTCTCAAAAGGTTTTGTTCTTTTGATCGGTATTTCAATTATCCTGGCAACACCATTGGCCTATTTTGTTAATAGTTTATGGCTGCGGGAGATCGCAACCCGTATTACTATCGGTCCGGGAATATTGACTGCCGGAATAACAATTTTACTGGGACTTGGCATACTAACTATTGGCTCGCAATCTGTCAGGGCAGCTTTTGCCAATCCTGCTGCTTCGCTAAAGGATGAGTGATCTCGGCTTTCTATCAAGAGGTAAAGCATTGACAAAATGTATTACCCATTATTATATCTCCTCATATCTCCTGCTGATTAATGTCGTTGCTATCTAAAAATCAGGTTTGTAGCTCTGGTGGTATCAAACAATTGTTACCATTGGATTAAAAGTTTTAGTTAAACATTAGTGGGGGTAGTTTGATCCCCTTGACATAGGGGGGGGCGGTGAGTTAGTAGGTACGTGCACTCAAGAAAATTTTTTAAATATTTTTGTGGAAATTTTCCTGAAGTTGGCTGGCACAAAGGAGGGGTTCTTCTTTTACAGGGGTGTTACAAGTAGAGGATTTCAGATAGCTGCGGATTCTCGCTGGCTGATAGGAGATGGTTGTTATTCTCTGATGTCAGAGGATGTCAAACCGAGTGTAAAAAATAGCACTACTAGAGTATATAAATAAAAGCGTTACCCTTTCCCGTGGTGCTGATTTCGACATCAGTGATTGTCAGATAATGTCTATTAGGGCCCGATAAAAGAAGAATGGGACGAACTGTAATACGATTTGTGTACCACCGAGTTATTTTTTAACTTCAATTGCTTTTAGCAGTTATATTTTGATAGTAAAAGTCATTACCGGTGGTTCACTATTTTATCCAAATAATTAATGCAAGTCCACCTATCGATTAACGAACTAATAAAGTTCAGCGATTAATGGATCGTATCAGAAAATCAGCGAAAAGACAGAAAGGTTTCTACCTCAATAAATGGTTCCTTGACTGTGTAAGTGATGAGGGGGAGGCAATGATCTTCTATGCAGCTATACTGAAATGGCGAGGATGGGAAGTCCCTTACACCAGTATGTTGTATTATGATCAGGCAACTGGCGTAACTCATCGATCGAGATTTCACAAGATACACCTGCCGGAGAAAAATGATCGCTCGTTGTATTGGAATGATCTCCGGTTCGGGATAGCAGGCAAGTGGGAGGCGCTGGCCTCTCCTATCCAGGCCCGGATTTTTGAGTCGGATGAAGGTTACGTGGACTGGAATTGCTTTCAGCCTGCCTCAAACGTCCATCTGAAGATCAAAGACAGAGTTATTAATGGAAAGGGCTATGCAGAACAACTGGTCCTTACAGTGGAACCCTGGAAACTTCCCATGAAGGAACTGCGCTGGGGAAGATACGGCTCGCAGGAAGATCGCATGGTGTGGATCGAATTGAAGGATGAAGGGAAACAGCAATGGTTGTGGTACAATGGTGAAAAAATCGAGAACGCCAACATCGGAGAGGATCAAATAACGATATCGGCAAAAGGTATTAGCCTTGAGTTAGACAGAAGTGTGGTATTGGAATCGGAAAGGAAGATACAGCAGGTAGTAAAAAATCTAATCCGCTATCTTCCCGGCTTCAACAGTTCCATGCCGTTGCGGTTTTTGATGGCCGATGAGTTTAAGTGGTTTGACCACGGAATCATGCGAAAAGAAGGAGAAGTGGTTGGCAAAGGCTGGGCTATCCATGAATTTGTCGATTTTAACCGGCACTCAGAATGAGCCTTAAAGCGGAAAATATTGTAAAGTCCTTTGGCAGGAAAAAGGTATTAAGAGGCCTATCCTTTGATATGAAAGCAGGCACCTTAAATGGGATTGTTGGTGAGAATGGTTCCGGTAAATCGACCTTACTCAAAATCATTGTCAGGCAGTGGCAGGCGGATAAGGGAAAAGTGATCGTCAAGGGTAGAATAGGATATTGTCCTCAGGAGCCCCTAATCTTTTCCCAATTAACTGTTGAAGAACATTTTCGTTATTTTTCGGCTGCTTACGGACTGGAAAAAACCGCGTGGCAATCCCGATGTGAGTACTTGCTTGAACACTTCAATTTCAAACAATATCGCTCGGATAAGGTAGCGGAGTTGAGTGGGGGTACGCAGCAAAAGCTCAATCTTTCTCTTGCGTTGATGCATCAACCCGAGCTGCTGATACTTGACGAGCCCTACAACGGTTTCGACTGGGATACTTATCTGTGTTTCTGGGAATTTACCGACTTGATGCAGCAGAATGGCTGTGCTATCCTGATCGTAACCCATCTGCTGAATGAAACAGATCGGTTCGATCGTATTTATAACCTAAAAAACGGATATCTGGAATGAGTAGTGGTCGTATCCTCATCAGTCTTATTATGATCCTACGAATGTTATTTCGCCGGAGGATCGTACTTATTCTGCTTGTTGTTATACCGACGATATTCCTTTTTACCGTATCACTTACGACATCGGACCGGTTGCTTCTTTTTCAGCTAGCTTCTCTTGAGGAGGAAGTGTTTATTGAAGTCAGCGAAAAAGAAATTTCCCTCTTGTTCTTTGCCGTCACTTCCGCAGGATTTTTATTGTCTTTCCTGGCATTAAACCTTATTCAAAAGAATAGTATGATCAATCGAAGACTGGTAATATGCGGGTATCACCCGCTCGAACTGCTCGTGTCTAATCTTCTTTCCCTTTTTTTGATGATCCTGCTTATTGCGATTTATGTGGGATTTCTGACCAATGCTTTTTTTTCTATTGACCACCTGTGGTTAATGATCTTCGGTCTGGCCCTGACCGGCTTTGTTTATGGCTGCTATGGTCTGGCTGTTGGTAGTCTGATCAGAGGCGAGTTGGAAGGTATTTTACTTATTGTATTATTAGCGAATATTGATGCTGGATGGTTGCAAAATCCTTTGTTTTATGATGAAGCTCAAAATCAGGTCATCATTCGATATCTACCTGCATATTTCCCTTCTCAAACGGCTATTATCGCAGCTTTTACAGACTATTCGGTAATAAAGGCAAGCCTCAGTAGCATACTTTACGGTCTGGTATTGCTGACACTTTCCATGCTGATCTATTTTACCAAAATGCGAATCAAAAAATGAAAATTTTAAATCCAGTTTTAGGTAAAATCCTTTATGCACTCTTATTTATTGGAATATTACCCTTACTGTTGTGGTTATGGGCTAATTATACCTCGAATATTGTCAGATACACTTCCATTTCATCTCCCTTCTGGGGGATAACTATTAGCATAGTGGGAGGCATGTTGATGGTTTGGGGAATGTTTGCCCTGATAAAATTCGGAAAAGGCTTACCCATGAATCCCTATCCACCCCAAAAGTTTGTTAAGAAAGGGCCCTATCGTCTCCTCAGGCATCCAATATACTGGGGTTTTGGAATTCTTTTAGCTGGGATCTCCATAATGATGGAGTCGGCCAGCGGACTATGGTTCGTAACCCCCCTAACAATCCTGGGGATGATCGCCCTGGTATGGGGACATGAAAGGATTGACATGGAACAGCGGTTCCCAGATGAAAAAATTAAGACATTTCTGGATATTCGTGGAAAGGAGTCAACACCAGCGAGCATGAGAGACCGTCTTTTCGCCATTTTCTGGGTTGTATTACTTATGATCCTTGGAAATTATGTGATCAGGTATCTGGAGGGAGAAGCCCTCCCTTTGTTTGGTAAACCCTGGAATCTACATCCAATCTTTGAAGGTTCGTATTTTTATTCTTTCAGTCTTTTGTTTTTCATTGGTGCACCTCTGGTTTTGAAGTGGCAGGATCAAATCAGGGAATGGACCATTTCTGTATTGATAGCTCTGGCATTATCTATTTATTTTGCCCTCTTATGGCCGACTGTTGGAGCCCAGTACTTTCGTCCAGAAATCTCGACAGAGAGTACCAACATAACACTTTCTTTTGTTTTGATGAGCGTTCCATTTTTTCTGATCCTGCTCTCTCTTAGATACTATGTGTCCCGGTTCAAGCGTTTTGCTTTTCTTTTCCATGTTTTGGCCATTTTCCTGGGAATCTATCAATTGGCCAATAGCCGTTCTTCAATACTGCATCTTATTGTAGCATTCTGTGTATTTATCCTCGCTGCTAATTATTTCAAGATATGGATCTTTTTAAAAGATCTATCAGAAAAAATAGCAAATTCATGGAAAGAATGGGTCTTTGGTCCCGTCCGGATTATAAACCATGGATTTTATGTGGGTTTTGGTTCTTTTTTCGGTATCCTGCTTGCAGGATGGTTAGCTGGCAGGGAATATGCCTGGGCCGTTTTGGTATTTGCCCTTGTTGGTGTTGTCGTTTCGGGACTTTGGGCACAACTGATCGAAGGGTCGGATAAATTAAAAAGACCGTTTGGATATTACGGCGGATTGGTCGGCATCCTTTTTGCCGGTCCAGTTGTTTGGAGTATGGGATATAATGTCTGGGTAATCATTGGAGTGATTTCAGTGGTTATGCCGTGGGTTCAGGCGATTGGTCGCCTGCGCTGTCTGATAAACGGTTGCTGCCATGGCCGTCCTGTCAAGGACTCCAGGATCGGCATTCGATATTCTCATCATCGGTCGAGGGTATGCGGCATATCCGGTCTGAAAGGAGAATTAATTCATCCTACTCCCCTTTACGCTATTATCTGGTTATTTTTTGTTGGCTTTCTCCTGCTTGGACTTTGGTATAAACATGTATCTTTCTCTGTTATTTTTGGTCTTTATCTGATCTTGATTGGTATAGGACGTTTCGTCGAAGAAGCTTACCGCGGAGAAGTACAAACACCCATTTGGAAAGGCCTCCATTTGTATCAATGGACTGCCATTGCTTCTGTTATTATCGGTATTCCTATGACCATTATTCAGGTGGCAGTAGTTGATACCTATACGGGGATCGGATGGGAGACCATAGTTGTTGCCCTCCTTGGAGGTTTATTCACCTTCTTTGCAATGGGTGTAGATTTTCCTCGCTCGAATGCCCGGTTTTCAAGGTTGGTTTGAAATAATGATCCCAAACTTAACAAGTTATCAGGTAAGACACTCATTTGCCACAAATTTGAAGTTTGAGGATTTCTCTGATACACTTATAAGCAAATCATTGAGACACGCTGAGATGTCACCATTAGAGAAAATCAGATAGCTGCGGATTCTCCCTGGCTGACAGCAGATGGTTGTATTTCTCTGATGTCAGAAGATGTCAAACCTGGTGTAAAAAATAGCACTACTAGAATATATATAATAATAAAAGGGTTACCCTTTCCAGTGGTGCTGATTTCGACATCGTATTTTGTTAGAAAATAACTGTTTAATTCCCGATAAAAGAAGAGGGATTGGACTGTTATACGATTTGTGTACTAGACAGTTATTTCTTAACTTCAGTTGTATTAATAACTGTCTAAAGGGTGATAGGCTACAGGATTGCAGTCTATTTAATAGTTATGTCCGTAAATATTTTACTTAATTATAGGAGGTTATCATGACACGCTATACTACTCTACTATTCGCTGCTTGTGTAATTATTTCTCAAGGATGTAATCAAAAATCCACTCAGATAATGACTGAGCAAAAGAAAATCGCTATTGCTGAAGAAGTTGAGGCAAGGGTTGTTGACTATTTAGACGCTATCAAACAGCTCGATCTTGCCAGGATGCTTGATTTCTGGGCCGATACAGAAGGATTTGTCTTCGCGGGAGATGGATCATTAGTAGTTGGATATGAAAATTATGCTGCTCAATTGAAAGATGTTATACCTAAAACCACAAAAGTAAATAACATTGAAAAAAAGAAACCACATATTTATGTGCTCGCTAAAGATGCTGTTTCATATACAATGGAGTATAGTTGGAGCATGATAAGGGAATCAGGTGATACAATAAATGCAAAAGGTTCATGGTTATATGTTTTTAAGAAATTTGATGATAAATGGCAAGTGGTTCATTCTGCTGGTGCACATATATATAACTAGATTTATGTTATTCTAGGGATTCCTTGGATATTCTAACATATTGAGGGACAGGACATAAAAGTCTGTATT
>JBHOSY010000053.1:0-23738 GCA_042584165.1 Bacteroidota bacterium
TAAAAAGCCTGATCTAAAGAGTCCAGCTAAAACCACTAAAGTACCATCTGCTTTTTTGGTTGAGGAGACCTTTTTCTCAGGAACCACAGTGTCTTTTGTCTTGACGGGGGTCTTTGATTCAGGAGATGGTACTTTAGTGGTTTTAGCTGGACTCTTTAGATCAGGCTTTTTACCTGTTTTAACCGATTGTTTTTTCTCATCTGTTTCTTGAGTAGTGGCGAGAAATTTTTGAAGGACACTCCGGTCAGAGGCATGCAGCAATAATCAGTTTTTTCTTTTCATCTGGTAGATGCTTGTCATGAGATTCTTTGGCTTGCAAAAGATGGAAAGTCTGACAATAGGGATATTCAACAGATAACTTTTTAAGTTCTGTGCTATCCTCGGCACTGATGCTACCGGGTTTGTTTATTAAATCTATTATCCTCTGGTTATTCAATGGGTTGGCCTTTGTTGTTAATTATAACAAAATATTTACCAATTAGCTACCGATGCATTGAAAATATCGTAAACTATCTGTTCGAAAATCTCATCCACAAGCCCAGGTTCAACGGATGATATCGATGTAGTATTCGGATCATAGTCAGCATAAAACGAAAATGCTTTATCAAAATCAAAGACATCATCCGTGGTATTCATATATTGTGCTTTTACCGAGATTGTAAGTCTCTGTAAACCTGCATTATCAGCGAACCGATCATCTCCTGATGCCTTTGGAGCGATAGGTGAATATCTGAATGAAGATATGGCACCACTTATCTGCAGGTCACCGTTACCACTATTATCAATCGCAAGGTTTGTGTTGTTCTGGAAGTAATCACGTAGTGCTTCAGTAAAAAGCTGGCTCATATTTGCTGGACCATCTCCAGCTTCATTTGGAAAATAGTCAATCGAAACGGTTTTTACATCAGGTGATATATTGGCACCTGTGTAAGTATATACACCACATTGAAAAAGGGATATACTGAGTATTAAGACGAATAAAGCTATTATTTTATTCTTTGATGTCATATTGCTTAATCTTTCTATATAAAGTTCTTTCTGAAATTCCCAGGTCTTTGGCTGCATATTTCCGCTTATTATTATTTTTCTGAAGTGCTTTTATAATCAACTCGTTCTCTTTTTCCTCCAGTGAAAGTGATTCTTCACTCGCTGCCACATGTGTGATATCCTCTACAATATTATTATCATAGTCATTTCCGAGTGTGTCATTCCCTGGTTGTGTTGTTTCTATTACAAGGGTACCAGCGTCAGATTGTTCTGAGTCGAGGGATTCACTCTCAAGGTTTTCGAGTGTACTTTTACGCTCTTGTAAAAAGCTATGATCAGCACTTTCATCCTCAATCATCCCATAAACAACCTTTTTCAAGTCGTTCATGTCTTTCTTCATCTCAAACAAAACCTTATAAAGTAGATCTCTTTCGGATATACCTTCGGATTTTTGTCCTTTGTAAATTGCTGGAATGAGACTACTTTCCTTTGGCAGATATTTTAATAATATTTCACCGCTTATTTCCCGGTTTGTTTCCAGAACGGATATCTGCTCCGTAATATTTTTTAATTGGCGGATATTACCTGGCCAACGGTATTTTCGTATAGCATCTTTTGCATCCTCTGTGAGGACAATAGGTTTAACACGGTAATTATCTGCAAAATCTGATGCAAACTTTCTGAATAATAAAAGTATATCATCTCCTCTTTCTCTGAGGGCAGGGACATGTATCGGGACTGTATTTAACCTGTAAAACAGGTCTTCACGGAATTTCCCTTCCTCAACAGCTTCCTGAAGATTTATATTGGTTGCAGTTACAACCCTTACATCAGTTTTTAATATTTTTGATGAGCCCACTTTAATGAATTCACCATACTCTAAAACCCTTAATAAACGAGCCTGGGTACTCAACGGTAATTCACCTATTTCATCAAGGAAAATGGTGCCTCCATGGGTAACCTCAAAATAACCTTTCCGGGCTTCATGGGCACCTGTAAAAGCTCCTCTTTCATGCCCAAATAACTCTGAATCAATGGTTCCTTCGGGGATGGCACCACAGTTAATGGCAATAATCTGGCCATGTTTACGGTGGCTTAATTGATGAATGATCTTAGAGAAAGATTCTTTTCCAGTTCCACTTTCACCTGAAATCAGAACCGTCATATCGGTATCGGAGACTTGAATGGCAATCCTGATTGCATTATTGAGCTTTGGTGATATGCCATTGATGCCAAATCGTTGTTTGACAGCTAATATTTCTTCATCACGAAAAGTCATACATATTTTTTTTATTCAACTACCTTGCCTTTTAATGTGGCTGCTGTGCAGTCATCTACATATACATTGACATACTGACCAGGTATATAATTTCTTTTTGGGAACACCACTACTTTATTTGCAGTGTTGCGTCCCTGCAAATGATCTGATGATCTCTTGGAAATTCCTTCAATCAATACTTTGTGTATTTTATTCAGATCCTGTTGGTTTCTTTCGAGTGAGTGCTGCCTTTGCTTATCGATAATCTCCTGCAACCTGAATTTCTTAACTGACATTGGGATATCATCTATATACTTCTTTTGTGCCAGCGTACCGGGACGTTCTGAATATGCAAACATATATGAGAAATCAAACCTGACTTCATCCATTAAACTCAGGGTGTCATTATGTTCCTCTTCAGTTTCAGTGCAAAATCCGGTAATCATATCTGAAGAAATACCACAACCATCCCCAAGAACTTTCCGGATTTTAGTGGCTCGTTCAAGATACCATTCCCGGTCATAGGTTCGGTTCATTAGTTCCAGTATTCGGCTGTTTCCACTTTGTGCCGGCAGATGAATATAATTACAGATATTCTCATGTTCGTTCATTGTATGGAGCACCTTGTTTGTGATATCTTTCGGATGGGATGTTGAGAATCGCACCCTGAGATCGGGGTGGAGCCTGGCCACCATGTCAAGCAGGTCTGAAAAGTAAACAATGTCATTATATTCAGATTTTTCTAATCTGGCTTTATTGTTTTCTGATTTATTCCATTTATAGGAATCTACATTTTGACCAAGGAGAGTAACTTCCCTGAATCCTTTTTCAAATAAATCCACTGCTTCTGCAACTATGCTATTCGGATCGCGACTTCTTTCTCTCCCGCGGGTAAATGGAACCACACAAAAACTGCACATATTGTCACAACCCCTCATGATGGATATGAATGCGGTTACACCATTTGTATCAAGCCTTACCGGGTTGATATCGGCGTAAGTCTCTTCTCTGGAAAGAAAGGTATTTACAGCTTTTTGACCTTCATCAGCGATTTTAACCAGATTAGGTAGATCTCTATAAGCATCGGGACCAACTACAAGGTCAACAAGCTTTTCTTCTTCCAGTAATTTTTCTTTTAGACGCTCTGCCATACAACCGAGTACCCCGATCATAAGATCCGGGTTTTTCTTTTTAACCGCATCAAACTGTGAAAGCCTGTTCCTGACGGTTTGTTCGGCTTTTTCTCGGATTGAACAAGTGTTGATGAAAATCACATCCGCATCTTCAAATCCGGATATTATGTCGAATCCTTCCTCGTGCATAATTGATGAAACAATCTCACTATCTGAGAAATTCATCTGACACCCATAGCTTTCGATATATAATTTCCGATTATCACTGTTGTTTACCACCTTTCCTAAAGAATGCAAATCCTTCTGCTTGGTGCCATTCCTTGTTTCCAGAGGCTTCATTTTATCTTTGACTACCGGAAATTCTTTAGACATATCGTATATACAATTTTGTTATAAATTTTTTAAAATCGGATCGCAAATATAGCGATAAATTTGCTACGATATGCCATAATGTCAGTATTTTGTCAGGTTGTTTAACCGACCATATATAGACATCAATTAAAAAATATTGTGAGATTTATTTCGTGCGATGATCGTGAGACCAATGTTTACTTTATTATGAAAATAACTGTCTTTTGCACGTGCTACCGGATCATTCTCATTCATATAATCAATACCCCAATCTGTTCTGTCCAGGTTAAACCTGGCCATTCCTTCCAACTTATTATTGATGACATTAATTCTAGCTGGAAAAGAAACGCTCAGTGTTGAATCACACATTGTGAGGTTTCCTGTAACCATGAAATTCGGATCTGCAATGGAATAATATGTCCCCTTACTTTTTTTAATTTCTTCTTTATGAGTTTCTATCTTCACTAATTCAAATTCTGCAGATGGATAATTTTTTATATCAAGGAGATCTTTTGACTTGATATGAGCTAATAACTTATTATATAATACAGGATTATCCTTTAAGTCCAATATATCAACCGTACTCATGTCAATGGTTATCTTCCCATAAACCAATGTGTCGTTCATTAGATACAATGCGCCTTCCCTAAGTCTGAATACTCCATTATGCCTGCCTGTTGGTTTTGTCCCTATCCAGGTCACAAAACTGTTAAGTGTATCTATAAGATATTCCTCAGTTGTGTCAGTTCGCTCTACAGGCTTAATAATATTACCAGTTATGGCTTCGTCACGCTCCGGACTTTTAGTACAGGAGATAACCGTTGCCAGTACGGTGATTACGACCCAATTGATGGTTTCTTTTAATTGCATTAATTATTATGTTGTCTTGATGTCAGCTACAAAATTATAATTAGTCTAAATATTTCTTTTCACTCTTATCGGTATTTTTGTTAATAACACAAAAATATATGGCATTAATTAAATCCATCCGCGGTATTGAACCAAAATTTGGTAAGAATTGTTACCTGGCAGAGAATGCGACAGTTGTTGGTGAGGTGGAAATGGGAGACAACTGTAGCGTTTGGTTCAACGCTGTAGTTCGCGGAGACGTACACTATATAAAGATCGGTGATAATACCAATATACAGGATGGTGCTGTAATACATTGCACCTATCAGAAGGCTCCAACGGTGATTGGGAATAATGTTTCAATCGCGCATAAAGCCATAGTACACGGATGTACCATCGAGGATTATGTGTTGATTGGTATGGGTGCGGTCGTAATGGATCATGTGATTGCAAAGAGTAAATCAATAATTGCTGCTGGAGCAGTTGTTTTGCCCGGAACTGTTGTTGAATCCGGTTATATTTATGCTGGAATGCCAGCCAGAAAGATAAAAAAAGTAGATGGAGATCTCAAGGATGTATTTAATAGAACAGCCAAAAATTATATAGAGTATGCAAAGTGGTTCAAGTAATTTTCTTGTTAGGGTGTTGATCACATCCTTTGCTGTATTAATTACAGCTTATTTATTACCTGGAGTACATGTTGATAATTTCCTGACTGCCCTGATTCTGGCATTGGTACTGGCATTAATGAATGTTACGCTCAAGCCGTTACTGATTTTTTTAACGATACCATTTACAATTGTAACACTCGGATTGTTTTTATTGGTAATCAATGCAGTTGTAATATTAATATCTGACGCGATTATTCCTGGATTTATCGTGGATGGATTCTGGTGGGCTCTTTTGTTCAGCCTGGTTCTGTCCTTAATAAATACGGTACTTCAAAACATTGCAGAAAAATCCTAACAATATTATTGAAGATTCACAGAGAAAAAGGGTGAAATGGAATCTATAGAATGTTGTTTATAAAGCACAGGTTAAATAATAGAAATTGATAAGGTATTCGCTAAATGGCAACTTTTGATAATAGGTTCGAAACTTTAGTTGGTCAGAATTAAATAAATTATGTTAGGAAGAGCGAATAGGATAAAATATTCTTTCAGAAGGGCATTAATATTTTTTTATTTTTTCATAGCAGCCATTTCTGTGGGGTATGCGCAGAATATCTTCATCAATGAGGTTCAATCTTCTAATATGTCCACCATTTATGATCATACTGGCGATACACCTGATTGGATTGAGATTTATAATGGCGGGGTATCTTCCATTAATCTGGAGAATTACGGAATTTCCGATGTGGATAGTCTTCCGCTGAAGTGGACTTTTCCTCCGACAATTTTAGCCCCTCAGGGTCATTTGCTCGTGTATGCATCAGGATTGGATCTGAAAGAGCCAAGTCTTTATTGGGAAACAATTATTGATATTGGGGATGAATGGAAGTATTTGGTACCCACTTCTGAACTGGCTTCATCGTGGAGAGATGTTGGTTATGACGATAGCGACTGGTCAACCGGAAAAAGCGGTTTTGGTTATGGTGATGAAGATGACTCCACAATTCTCGATGTCACGTTGTCGGTATTTATTCGTAAGCGTATTACCATAAATGACAAAAATGACATTCAACAGGCGTATTTGCACATAGATTTTGATGATGGCTTTGTTGCTTATCTGAATGGAATTGAAATTGCCAGGTCAAATATAGGCACAGCCGGTATACCACCCGCCTTTGATCAGCCTGCTGACAATTATAATCATGAGGCAGCTATGTACCAGGGAAGTTTACCTGATAAGTTTTTGATTGATTCAGTGTATAATTATCTGGTTGAAGGCGAAAATATCCTAGCTATTCAGATCCATAATCACAGTTTATCTTCTTCTGATCTTACTGCCATCCCTTTCTTCACAGTAGGAAAAGTCACAAATCCGGGCTCTCCATTATATATATCACCGTATATAAATCTAGTGCCCATTGGTTTGCATACCAATTTTAAAATATCCTCTGCAGGAGAACACTTAGTTTTGAGTGATTTGACTGGTCAACGGTTAGATTCTGTTTATACAGCCAAAATTCCAGCAGATATTTCTCTGGGCAGAAAGCCGGATGGAAGTAATTCATGGATGTTTTTTGCAGAGCCAACTCCGGATTTACCAAATACTACTGAAGGCTGGTCAACAACTCCGGTTCCTTCAGTACAATTTTCAATGCTGGGAGGCTTTTATCAGAGTAGTATGAATTTGGAATTATCAACCACAAACCCATCGGATAGTATTTTTTATACCATCGATGGGAGTGAACCTGACAAAACTGATTCTTTGTATTCATCGGAGATAGTTCTGTCTAAAACAACTACGATAAGAGCCAGAGTGATTTGGTCAGGCCATCTCCCCGGTGAAATCGGAACCAATACATATTTGATAAATGAACCTCATGATCTTCCGGTTGTTTCCGTAAATACTGATCCCCTGAACCTGTGGGATGAGGATTATGGTATTTATGTAATGGGTAAAAATGCCTCAGTTGATTATCCTTATATGGGGGCCAATTTTTGGGAAGATTGGGAACGCCCTGCCAACATAGCAATGTATGAACCGAACGGGACTTTAGCCTTTCAATTGGATGCCGGAATAAAAATCTTTGGAAACTGGAGTAGGGGGCAAGCACAAAAGTCCCTTTCAATCCATACAAGAAAGTCCTATGGGTATGATGGTATATATTACAAAATTTTTAATGAGAAGGATCTTAGTGAATTTAAAACCATAGTTCTGCGAAATTCAGGAAATGACTTTAACAACACCATGTTGCGCGATGCATATGCAAACAGAATTTTGACGAGCCTCAACCTCGATCACCAGGCATACCGGCCGGCAGTTGTATATATAAATGGAGAGTATTGGGGGATTCAGAATATTCGGGAAAAGGTGAATGAAGAGTTTATTCATTTTAATCATGGCATTAAGGAATCCCTTATTGATATACTGGAATTCAACGGCAGTGTAGTTAAGGGCAATCCGGAGCACTATAATGCCTTGCTCGAATATCTGAGCTCACGCAATTTAGCTAATGGAGATCATTATAATTATGTTTCGAAACAGATTGATATTGAAAATTATATAAAATACCTGGTAGGCAATATTTTTATCGATAACCAGGACTGGCCGGGAAACAACACAAAATACTGGCGTGAGAGAAGTGCCTATGGTAAATGGCGATGGATCGTATTCGATTTGGACGCGGCTTTTAGTGCATGGTTTGAGGATAATAAAACATTTAATACACTTGAATTTGCACTAGATCCGGATGGTCCCGGATGGCCGAATCCTCCCTGGTCCACTTTTTTGTTTAGAAAAATGATGGAAAATCAATCCTTTAAATATGATTTTATAAACTGCTTTGCGGATAATTTGAATACCATATTTAAACCGGCTATTCTGGAAGGTCATCTCAATGAAATGAAATCGGTAATTGAGCCGGAAATACAGAACCATCTGATCCGATGGGATGGAGGCAATATTGACAATTGGGAATACAATATTTTTAAAATAAGGGACTTTGTAAGGTCAAGGTGGAGATATGTCAGGGATCATATTCGAAGTGAGTTTAATTTATCTGGCACTTTTGAAATCAGTTTAAATACCAAGGGGAACGGGCAGATTAAAGTGAACACAATTACTTTAAATAGTTTTCCCTGGTCAGGATTGTATTTTAATGATATACCTGTGAAGATTGAAGCTATTCCAGATCCGGGGTATAAGTTTTTCGAGTGGCAAGGTATAGAAACCTACGATAGAGAACACCTTAGATTGAACGCACACAGCACAACAGCAATCACTGCTGTATTTGTAACCAGTGAAGAAGTTGCTGATGAAGTGATCATCAATGAGATAAACTACAATTCAAGTGCCGATTTTGATGCTGGAGACTGGGTAGAATTATACAATGTCAGTGACCATGGAATTAACGTATCGGGATGGGTAATTAAAGATGATAATGATGAACATGAATTTGTTTTTCCTTCCAGTACAATTATCGATAGTCGCGGCTTTTTGGTGGTTTGTGAGAACAAAGACAGGTTTTTGGGATTGTTCCCCTTTGTCAAAAGTGTTGAAGGAGAAATGGATTTCGGATTTAGCAGTGGTGGAGAGTGCATACGACTGTTTACTGCAAATGAAATGTTAATGGATTGGGTGTGTTATGAAAATGATTATCCATGGCCAGCCGAGCCAAATGGAACGGGGGCATCACTTGCACTGAAATATTCTATTAAAAATAATGAAGATCCGGCCAATTGGGAATCATCAATTTCCCATGGGACTCCCGGAGCAAAAAATTTAGATATCATGACGGATCTGCAAGATCAAATCGATGAAAACAATACTTTAGCAGATATCATTATTTATCCGAATCCAACAAAGGGAACCATTACAATTTTTATTCAATCTGCCCGGAAGGAAGACATGTCTTTCATGCTAACAGACCTGACTGGTAAAACGTACAGCAAAGTGCTTAAATACTCATTATCACAGGGCAAAAATGAGTTGAATCTGGATTTGAGAGAATTTCGAAGAGGTTTATTTTCTGGAGTTTACATATTGCATATTGAATCCAAATCAACCAGCAAGCGTCTTAAAATCATAATTCAATAGACAGGAAAGAGATATTGTAGATTTCACCAGTCTGTGGGGCTTATGGATTGCTCAGACAGATAGATTAGCGCAGGCGAACCTTACATCTGACGGGGGATGTATACTCAAAGGGCAATTTGATTGCGTATATTCAAATAACAATTTAGTAATCAAACACTTATATTTCTCCCAGGTTTTTCTTCAATTCTTCCTCGGTGGTACGAAGTTTGGTTTTACAGAAGGACATCAATTCAATAGCACGTTTTACCATACCGATAAGCTCATCCACATCCGGGGATTCATTCTCTATTTTGTTAACTATCTCTTCCAGTTCTTTCAAGGCACTTTTATATGTCAGGGTTTTTTTACTCATTTTTCCTTTTTTTAATTTGATATATATTACTGGTAAATGTTCCGTCGGTTAATTCTGTAAGTATTGGAGTATTCTTGTTGATCTCATTAATCGATTTAAGAACCTTCCCTCCTTGTCTTGTAATACTGAATCCCCGTTTTATGTTGTAGACTGGGTCCAGCAAATGGATTTTATTTTCTACATAGTTGAGTTTTTCATATTCCTGGTCAAGATAAGAAAGTGGAACATTGGTGATTTTGTTTGTTAGTTCTTCAAGCCTGGAGCCTTGTTGCTGTAGTTTAAGTTTGATCCTGAAAATTATTTGGCTTTCTAATTTCTCAAGATGATTATGGAACTGTTCAAATCTTAAGGCATTAAGGCCATTAACCTTCCCCTGAAGGCTTTCTAATATTAATGTATTGTCATTAATCAGTTCGTGAGTATACCTATCAACATGATCGAATACAGAATCAATCTTTGCTTCAAAAGCATTCAATCCGTATACCAGGAATTCTGCCACAGCAGTTGGTGTTTTCATTTTCGAATTTGCCACAAGATCCACAATTGTTTCGTCTCGCTCATGACCGATTCCTGTTATTACTGGTAATGGAAATTGTGCCACGTGTGAGGCAAGATCATAGGAATCAAAACAATCAAGATCAGTCGCTGATCCTCCACCTCTGATAATAGCTACAACATCGAATTCATCGATTTGCTGATTAATTTCAAGTAGCGCCTCAATTATGGACTGGCTGGCTTCATCACCCTGCATAAGGGAAGAGAACAGCTCAACCTTGAATTTATAGCTGAAATCGTTATTGATCAGTTGATCCACGAAATCCTGGTATCCGGCAGCTGTTGGGGAACTAATCAATGCTACCCTTTGCGGAACAAGTGGAAGAGAAAGTTCCCTGTTCATATCGATAACACCATCCTCGGAAAGTTGTTCAATAATCTCAGCCCGTCTTCTTGCCCGTTCTCCAAGTGTAAAGTTCGGGTTGATATCTTTTATGTTTAGACTCAAACCATAAACTTCATGGAATTGAATCACTACATTCGACATGATTTTCAATCCGAGTTGTAAATTTTCACCGGTAATAGCCTCAAACCAGCCACTGAGATTTCTATATGTGTATGACCAGATAGTAGCGTTTATTTTTGCAAGCACTTCATCACCGGATTTTTCGATCAATTCAAGATAACAATGTCCATTCTGGTTAACACGCAATTCTCCAATCTCAGCAATTACCCAGTACGATGGTTCCAGGTTAGCTTCCAGGCATTCCTTGATTACTGAATTCAGTTCAGAAAGAGTGTATTCTTTCATGTTTTGTGTAGGGGATAGTATTTCGTTTAATGATATTCCACTATATAAATATAGTACTCTTCAGGTTATGTGTGAAACAATTTGCAGGTTGCAGTTTACGCTATCCTCGTTACTTTATTTCAGCAATTCCCTCACTCTACTTCGCGGGATAAACATTTGTCGAAGTTTCGCTTCGAGTCCTTGTGACTAAGCTACAGGAGAATCAACCCTGACGTATGTGATATATAACTTCTGGGCAACTGATCAAATTAGCCAATAAACTGATAACCCACTAATGAAAAAATCCCTATCCCTTTAATTAATCGTCGTAATCCATTAAATTGATTTAATATTAATATCACCAGAATCTAAAAATCTGTTGACATGAAACAGCTCACCTTAATAATAAACCTGATTTTAGTTTTTTTGATGAATACTACTGCCCAGGATCGGGATAAGATTAATATCATTGAAAACCTTAAATTTCAAGGCGGGGTTGACAGACTCAGTGATAATATAAATTCTGAATACCCGGAACTCTATCCAGTCATTTCACCCAATGGAGAGACATTATATTTTACAAGAAAAATTCCTAAATCTGGAAGATTGGATGCAGATATCTTCTTTTCAACAGCAGATGCCCAGGGTATTTGGCAAAAAGCTGTGAGTATTGGATCCGGGATTAATGATGTCCAGTTCAACAGCGCTATTACCAGTCCTAATTCCAACAATCTGATGCTGTATTTTAATCATACCGGAACCATAGGTCTGGAATCGACGAGGAAAACCGGGGATAATTGGACTGAAACGGAGATTGTCTATCAAAGGAAAGCAATAGCTGGTGCGCATCATGTGAACCTGTTTATTGGCAATGACCTGAAAACGATTGTGATGAATGGATTCGATGGGATAGATGATTTAATGATGGTCCGGAGACTTGAAGATGAGTGGACAGAACCTGTAAGTCTGGGTGACGATATTAACACAGCTGATGATGAAAATGTTTCATTCCTGGCTGCAGATAATATTACTTTATACTTTTCATCCAGAGGGCATTCCGGATTCGGAGGTTCCGATTTGTTTATGACAAGGAGATTGGATAATTCCTGGCAAAGCTGGTCTGAGCCTGTAAACCTTGGCCCTGAAATAAACTCTCCACAGGATGATGATGCACTATTCATCCCCGCATCAGCCGAATATGTTTATTTTACCAGGAGTACACCTGATAAAGAAACCGATCTATTCAGGATCCAGTTGCCCGACGAATTGAAACCCAATCCAGTAGTTATAATAAAAGGTATAGTATCGAATTCCAAGACCAACCAGCCTATTGGGACTGATATTTTTTACCGGGATCTCGCCACGGATGAAGATATCGGATATTCACATTCTGATGAAATTGACGGATCTTATGAAGTAATCCTACCGATAGGTAAAAAGTATAGTTATTTTGCCACGTTAAAGAAATTTTATCCCATCAGTGAAAATATCGATCTTAAATCTGTGGATGAGTATAAAGAGATCACTGAAGACCTGCTATTGGCTCCTATTGAAGAAGGTGTAAGTATTACTCTGAATAACCTGTTCTTTGATGTAAATAGTTCTGTATTACATAATGAGTCAATTCCGGAATTAAACAGGTTAGTTCAAACGGTGAGACTGTACCCTGATATGAAAATCGAGGTCAGTGGGCATACAGATAGTGTTGGGGACGAAGGGTCAAACCTGCGATTATCTGAAAACAGAGCAAAAAGCGTTTCAAAATTCTTAGTAGAAAACAAAATTGCTACAAGCAGGATTGAAACCATTGGATATGGTGAATCCAAACCAATAGCAGACAACTCTACAGAAGAAGGGAGAAGAATAAACCGGAGGGTGGAATTTCAGATTTTATCGAAATAATATACGTTGTCCAGGGTTTTAAACCCCGGGTTAAAAAAGGATTCCGATTTTTTTATAAATTGGGATAAATATCTAGGGATTGATTTATTAATACCTGGCATTCTTCAGTGAAATAATTCAACTGTGGAATTAGCTTAAACTGCCTTTATACTCTTTGTGCGTTCTTAATGAATCTATGTATTACATTTTTATGGATAATTCCCCATGAACCAATAAGGATCACAAACCTGTCTGCGTGTTGGCACCAGAGGCTTTGGTCGCCGGAGACCGGTCAGGTAGGGATTCACACAGAGAAATTTGATGAGACTATAAAGAAATCAATAAACTAAAAAAACAAGAATGTTATGAAAGAAAAAAAGAAAGCAAACAATCGCCGGGATTTTTTGAGGAAAGCAGGCATTGGAGGTCTTAGTCTAGCCGGATTGACCATGGCCGGGATTAGCGAACAGGTAGCCTATGCAAGCCAGAAGGTTAACAGGAATTCCAGCCCCGCTGACCTGAAGATTACAGATATGCGCATCGCCGAGATCAGTGAAGTTGTTTTCCGCACCCCCATCGTCCGGATCTATACCAACCAGGGAATCGTAGGACATGGTGATGTCAGGGACGGTGCCGCTAAGGAATACGCTCTTTTCTTAAAAAGCAGATTACTTGGTGAAAATCCCTGTAATGTAGAGCGGTTATTTAAAAAAGTTAAGCAGTTCGGTCACCACGCTCGGCAGGGTGGAGGTGTTTCCGGAGTTGAGATGGCCCTGTGGGACCTTGCAGGTAAAGCATATGGTGTGCCCGTTTACCAACTTCTGGGAGGGAAATATCGTGACAAGGTTCGGTTATATTCTGACACATCCACTTCCACGGATCCACATGAGTATGCCAGGCGAATGCAGGAACGGATCGATCAGGGCTACACTGCACTAAAGATGGACATCGGGATCCCTTTGATTAGAGATGTTCCCGGTGCTGTTATTAACGCCCCGACCGGTGACCTGAAACCATGGCAACATGAATACCGGGGTTATCGACAAACCAAACACCCGTTTACCGGCGTACAGGTTACAGACAAGGGCATTGATAAACTCATGGAATTCCTGGATGTGATGCGTTCACAAATAGGGTACGAAATACCGATGGGTACCGACCATTGGGGGCATTTTGGAGTAAATGAAGCCATCAAATTAGCACGTGCTGCCGAACCATACAGCCTGGCTTATATCGAAGACATTATCCCATGGCAATATACAGATCAGTTACGCGAACTTACATTATCAACAACCACACCGATACAAACTGGTGAAGATATTTATTGCCTGGAAGGTGGATTTAAAGAACTCATCGACACCCGGGCAGTTGATATTGTGCATCCGGATCCTAATACTGCCGGCGGTATTCTTGAAACAAAGAGAATTGGCGACTATGCATCCGCACATGGAATAGGATTCATGCATCATCATGCAGCAGGGCCTGTTTCTTTCCTTGGGGCTGTACACAGTGCTGCTGCAACCGAAAACTTCAGGTGGTTGGAACACCATGCAGTAGATAGTCCCAGGTTTGAGGATCTGGTTACGGGTATTGAAAAACCATTGGTTCAGAACGGGTATGTAAAAGTTCCTGAAAAACCCGGAATTGGTGTTGAGTTGAATGAAGAAGTAGTTAAGGAATTCCTGATTAAGGGAGAAAAACTGTTTGCCCCGACACCGGAATGGGATAAGATCCGGTCATCGGACCGATTGTGGAGCTAGTACAAGATAATTCGAGTATTTGATTATTCGATAATAGGGATGCCGTCTCTAAAATAATTAATGTATAAAGAGATGGCATCCTTTTATGCTTGATTTTTGGTTCATTATATGTTAGCTTGAGATTAGTCCTTAAATAACTCTCCAAACCAAAGACAAAACATGATGAAAACATTAATCAAATCTAGTTTAGTAATATTTATTGCATTTTTTGTTATTTCACCAAAGTGTGCAAATGCACAAAGTGGTGATGATCTGATAAATGCTATTGCATATCAGGATCTTGATAAGGTAAAGAGTTTGATCGAAACCGGAGTTGATATTAATTTTCAGTATGATGCGGATGGGTCAGGGACAACTCCGTTAATGATGGCTTGCATGTATAATTTCGCAGATATTGCCAAATATCTGCTTGATAAAGGAGCTGATGTTTCAATTATATCAAACAGGGGTACTACTGCATTGATGGGAGCGGCAGCAGTATCAGGAGAAATGGTTGATTTATTGCTGGCAAAAGGGGCAGATATATCTGTGAAAGATAGAGATGGCAACTCAGCATATATGTATTCAATATCAGGAGTATTATCTGATCGTGTTGGGTTTGAAGTTCCACAAAAATTTTTGGACAAAGGCGTTGATGTTGATGAATCTGCTGATTCCGGAGCAATAGCAGGCTACACAACTCTCATGATGGCTGCTGGTAATAAACGACCTGATATTGTGAAATTCCTGGCAGAAAACGGAGCGGACGTAAATACAAAAGCCGGTGATGGACAAACTCCTTTGGGTATGGCCGAAAGGGAAAATGACCAGGAGATGATTGCCATATTAAAGGAACTGGGAGCAAAGTAACCAACAAGTATGGCTTAAAACTTGTATAAGAAACGATATAACAGGTATCAGAAGTTTCTTCGCACAAGGGAGATCAATCACCGTATTATAGAATGTGATAGATAATGATATGATATGCTTACAGGTATCCACATTCTCCTGACATACAAGTGCACCTTTGCATGTGATCATTGTTTCCTCTACTCAGGCCCTTTCGCGGATGGAACCATGACACTGACACAGATTCATCAGATACTTGATGAATCGCAAAAAATCGGAAGTATTGAGTGGATATACTTTGAAGGTGGAGAACCGTTTTTATTCTATCCGGTCATGCTTGAAGGAATTAAGATGGCTCGTAGTATGGGATTCAGTGTTGGTGTTGTAACCAATGCGTACTTCGCAACATCTGAGAAGGATGCCGAACACTGGCTTAATCCTCTCTCTGAACTCAGTGTATCTGACCTCAGCATAAGCGATGATTCATTCCATTCGGGAGAGGAAGAGGATAATCACTCTAAGTGGGCATTAAAGGCAGCACGCAAACTTAGGATACCAACTTCCACGATTTGTATTGAAAAACCTTTTGTTGAAGCAGAGCCCGGCCAGGGACAGGATGTAGGTGATCCAGTTATCGGAGGTGGAGCTATGTTTAAAGGAAGAGCCGTAGAGAAGTTGGCTACCGGATTACCTCAAAGGCCCAGTCACAAACTATCAGAATGTCCACACGAAGATCTTCAGTTACCATCCAGAGTGCATGTAGATGCATTTGGTTATGTGCACCTGTGTCAGGGGCTCGGTATGGGCAATATGTGGGATCATCCGCTTTCAGAATTAGTACGCGAGTACAGGGCTGACTCTCATCCTATATGCGATCCACTGGTCAAAGGCGGTCCTGACCTTCTGGCCAGGCAATATAATATCAACCATGAAAAAGAGTATGTTGACGAATGCCATTTCTGCTACCTTGTTCGTCGAGCCCTTATTAATAGATTTCCAGAATATCTTGGGCCAAAGCAGGTTTACGGATTAGAAGAAACTGTATAGGATTTCTGTTTCCCTAATTTATTTAATAATCTATAGATATAAGTTGAAATCAATAAGGATATGATATTTAATTAGTTACACATGATTTCAGAAGATCCCATATCGATCACTCAGGCATTTAATGATTGTATAAACAACCAGGATATTGAAGGGCTTTCTGATCTGATGGCAGAAAGTCATACTTTTATTGATCGAGCCGGCGAATCACACGGGCCAAAATCACAAATGGTTGAAGGCTGGAAACATTTTTTCCAGATGTTCCCGGATTATCGGAATACATTTGAAAAAGCACAAACAGCTGGTAATCAAGTATTTATTCAGGGATTCGCTTATTGGAGTGAAGAAGAACCATATGATCCTGTAATCTGGACTGCTATCCTTCAGGATAATCTGGTATCTGAATGGCGGATCTATGAGGATACACCTGAAAATAGAAAAAAGTTCAAATTAATATAATTGATTCGATAGATAATCAGTCTCCATTCCGTAATAAAAATTCAGCATTCTTCGTATCACTTTGTATTACAACTAAAATACTCTAGCCATTAAGAAAAGGGCCTCGAAAGATTCATAAAAAGACACCTGGGTATTTCCTCCAAATTTTGAAATCTTTCTCTTCTGATCCATTTTTCTTATCTTAAGGATACTTTTTATTAATCCATTCCTTATCATGAAAAGACGTAATTTCTTAGGCAAACTATCATTGTCTGCAGGTGCGGTTTTAATTGGTTCACAATGTAGTCAACCCAATCCTCCTTCGAATCATGTAGTGGAAAATCCTGACCCTGGATCTAATAGCTCGGGTTCAATCATCGAACCCCAACGGGAGATACCTGTTGTTGATACCATCGATGTACTGGTAGTAGGAGGCGGCCCGGCCGGGGTAGCAGCGGCTATTGCATCAAGTCGGGCCGGGGCAAGGACGATACTTGTGGAACGATATAACCACCTGGGAGGGTTGTGGACCGGTGGATTGGTACTTCCATTATTATCGACTCATGGGATCAACACCCAGAATAATCAAGTCCAGGTAATACATGGGATCAGTGATGAAATTGTAAAACGCCTCGAAAAGGTGGGCATGTCGATCAGTGAAATCAATCCGATTATTGACCCGGAGGCAACGAAATATATCCTTGAGTTAATGGTAAAAGAATCCGGTGTTACGATGTACTACCATTGCTGGGTATCAAATGTGATATCCGAAGACAATGCCATTAAAGCTGTGGTCCTGGAAACGAAGTCGGGCAGAGTTGCTATTAAACCTAAAGTTGTGATTGACTGTACAGGGGATGGGGATGTTTTTCACCTTGCCGGAGAGGAATATGATGTTATGCAATTTGAATTAGGTCTTGTGCATAGATTAGGGAATGTAGACAGAATTGATACAAGTAAACCCGGGTATAAGAAAATGCCAATTGGTGGTGAAACTCCGATACCTTCTGTTAACTGGGTAAACATGACTGGTGGGGAATATGAGGATGCCCTCGATTTCAAAAGATTGTCTGAGTTACAACAGGAACATCGCATTGAAATCTGGGAACAGGTTCAGAAGATTCGATCTACCCCGGGTTATGAGGAGGTTTTTCTGTTGGATACGGCAGCACAACAGGGGGTACGCATGTCAAGATTTTTAAAGGGCGAATATATGCTCACCCTGGAAGACTCGATGACATATAAATCATTTGAAGATGTGATTGGCATCAGTGGGGGATGGATCAGTGTTCTATACGAGGGAAAAAGGATCGAGTGGGATAAACGACCCATGTGGCAGATACCATATCGGTCATTGGTGCCAAAGAAATCACAGAATCTGCTGGTGGCAGGCCGTTGTTTCAGTTTTGAGCAGGATTTGTTCCAGGATACACGGATAATAGGCACTTGCCTTGTAACAGGTCATGGAGCAGGTGTAGCAGCCGCTATTGCCGCTGATACGGGTAGCTCAACGAAAGAGGTAGATATAAATAAACTTCAAAAAACACTTAAAGAACAAAATGCTTTTCTTGGATGAGTTTTAAGGCAAAGCATATAAGATATTTCTTTTTTGTTCTTGCGATCATTCTTGCAATGCCACTACCTTTTCCTGAATTGTCAGGAGGATTGATCTGGACCAGTCCATTTATATTACTGAATTCGGTTTTGTCCGTTAAACGCCTTGTTTTTCTAAACCTTCCAGGGCTGATAACCCTGATACTGATTTTCTGGAGAACACGATGGATTTGCAGGTATGTTTGTCCGCTGGGTGTGGTATGTGATTGGTCATCGAAAATAAGGAAACAAAAAACTATCATGATAAATCTGCATAAATACCTGGCTGTCCTGTCCCTGGTTTTGGCTGTCTTTGGTGCACCTTTATTGATAATCCTTGATCCCTTCAATATTTTTCACATGTCATTTGAGAGTGTAAGAACTGGCCTGAATTTTCCGGCAATTTTAAAATTCTCCATGATATTGGCCATTGTTGGTATTAACATTTTATTACCAGGTATCTGGTGCCAGAGTATCTGTCCGCTGGGTGGGATGCAATTACTGGCAATAGATCTGAAAAACACTTTTCAAAAAAAAACCAGCTACAAAAAATCAATAACCGTAAATCGCAGGTTATTTATATCAGGCCTGGCCGGGATTGCAGGAGGAATTGCCCTGCCCCGTTTAACTTTTTTTTCTCATGGTAAAACCATCAGACCACCCTCGGCTTTACCTGATTCGGATTTTAACCTGATCTGCGCCCGTTGCGGCAATTGTTCCAGTGTCTGTCCGACCCACATCATTAAACAATCGGATAACACCTCGAAGATTGGAAGCCTCTTAACACCCATAGTTGATTTCACAGAGTCTTATTGTTTGCCTGAGTGTACAGTTTGTGGGGATGTTTGTCCAAGCGGAGCAATCACGAAATTTAAAGAAGGGGAGAAGAATGATCTTTTTATGGCCAGTGTGAAAATCAATCTCGATGATTGCTGGCTGAATCATCAAAAGGATTGTGATCTCTGCCGGTATCATTGTAAATATGATGCCATTGAGATTAAGAAAACAGAAGAGAACCTGATTGCATTTCCAGTACTTTATGAAGATAAATGTGTCGGTTGTGCGGCATGTAAGATAGTATGCCCGGCGGGTGCGATTGAAATACTTGTTAATTAATAAAGCAGCAAATCCGGACTAAACCTTTGGATTCTATATTTGAAGAACAGTATTAGGTGCTAGGTGCTGGGTGCCAGGTTAGTTCCTGAGTTCATAATCCAGAGCCAAAAGAAAATTGTAATTCCCGGGCTTGATCCGGGATCTCCGTAATTTGTGCAGAATACTGATTTAGTGGTTCAGAGTTCAAAGTTCAAGGTTCCGGGTTCAAGGTAATTTTCTGCTCGTGGCTGGTTAAATGTTGCTTGATTGGATAGTGGAATTAATGAGATTTCGATTTTTCCCACTAAAAAACCTGGTAATTTGTAGCTCAAAGTGACACAAAGGAGAGGAAAAGGGGCACTGAGAAATGACTTTATGCCTTAATTTAGTGGAGCTTCGTTTCCATACTCATCTCTGACGGAGAAACGCTTATTCTCAATCATTAATCCTTCAGCAATTTTTCCATGGTCTCCGTAATGAGTTCCAATGGCTATCACATTATCCCCCTGGATAAAGTTGATATGATTCACAGTAGTATGTCCGACGACGATCTTTTTTGCTTTATAATATTTTAATAATTTTTTGATTTGCTTGGATTTATCAACCTGATCAAAATATCCCCTGTACCAGACTGGTTGTATGATCTGCTGGTCCATGAAATTTTCAGAATTGACAGTTCCAGTGATTAAATAATCATGCATTGACTTGTTCATTATTTCCAAAGACCTGTTTGAGCCTCGAAATTCGGGAGGAAGACCTCCATGAACAAACAGGATATCATTGATCCTAATAATTACATTTCTGGTCCTGAGCCAACGTCCCAATTCATAATCTGATCCAAAAAGGTTATTGTAATCGATTCCCAGTTTTGCACACAATAAAATGTATTTATCATTTACATATTGTTTATTTTTGTCTTTCACAATCATCAATTCATGATTACCAAGAAGAAAATGAACTCTTCCCCCACTAACTGAGGCCTGTTTTTCCAGCTTATAAATCAGCCATAAACATTGTGTTACATCTTCTCCACGGTCAAAGACATCTCCACAAATCACAAGGTGCCCATCGTTAAAACACCAGTTTGATTCATAATCAATAATTCCATTTGACATTAATAACCGCTCGAAATTATCATAATGCCCATGTATATCACTGACTGCAAAAATCTCTGAAATTCCATCAAAAATTGATTCTCCATATAATTGTGTTGATACAGGATTAAGGACAATTGGGAGTAATTGTCCATTTTTCATGTCAATGATCTCTGATGTCATTTGTGTTTGATCAAGAAGACTATCATATTGGATATAATTGAATTCAAATTTATCGTTATCTATCCATTTAATATAGGGTCCCTCTTCTACAGATTTCAGACGTGGTATTACAAATCCTTTGGAAAGAAAGTACTGAATCAGTTGAATGTCTTCCCCCCGCAAAACGTAGTGGAAAAAATCATTACCTGAGCGATCCTTTACATGTGGATCAGCACCCCGCTCATACAATTGTGTCGCTATTTCAGAATTATTTAAATAACATGCTAAGATTAAAGGAGACATCCCCATCCTCCCTGGCTGGTTTAGATTTGCACCATTCTGGATAAGTAGATTAATAATGTTATTTGATTGATAGGTTTGTTCAAGATAAATGCTGTAAGAAAGGGGAGTCCAATCATTATGAAATAGATTGATATTTGCCTCCCTGGTTATCAGGAACCGAATGATTCCTTCCTGGTTATAGCGTATCCCAAGTTCCAGTGGGGTAAAGCCAGAATATAGGTTATTTATATTTTTATCCTGATTAAAAAAATATTGGACACTATCAATGTCTCCCTCTCTGATATATTTTGCTAAGTCCTGCCCATAGAGAAAATTCGTTTGCGTTAAAATAACAAATAAGCAAAAGGCAGTAAGTCTTCTCATTTTAAATGCATTGTATGAACCTAACACTAATAAACCAACCAAACATTTGAATGAATAGTTCCCGTCTTTTTGAGAAGCGCATATTTACATGTCAGGTTTTTATGCTATTGGAGGGTAACCACGGGTTGTAACCCGGGATTTATACCTTCTGTGCATTCTGTCTTCTCAATCCGAATTCCGCAATCACCATCACCCAATCTTCGGCAAGATCCACGGTGCCCGATACTTTGGCGCTATGTAGCTATTGGCTTTTTCAGAATTCGCAAACCTGTTATTCTGATCATCCCAGATAAGGAATGGCTCTCCTATACGTGCTGAAATATTCGCCACATGAACATGAATGGCTGCAGCCCTCCCAACCTCAGGCGGGCAAGCAGGTGTGTTCCTGGATTTAATACAATCAATGAAATTTCGTGCATGATCGCTACTGGAATCATTATTGACTTTAAATTCACTGGCTTCAACCATATGTTCTTTCTTGGTGTCATCCCATTCAGGTATAAGTTTATATTCCCCTCTGTCTGAATTAATGGTTGCTTTATCACCAACAAATGCAGCTCCATACATCAGTGGATATGGTCCCTGCTGAACACCGGCCGTCATGTCATAGTTGATCACATAGTCCTTTGTTGGAAAAATTACATTCATCGTGTCGAAGGTGTCTCTTTTTTTCTCAAAAGAGCAGTTATTGGTTGCAAAGGTCATGACCTGAGTCGGTGCTTTCACCTGGTCCTTTACCCATAGTCCCATATCAATAAGGTGAACACCCCAGTCTGAAAACATGCCTCCACCATAAGGCCAGAAGTGTCGCCAGGTTCCATGAAAGTGGTTCCGGTTAAAAGGTCGGTTAGGAGCTGGTCCCAGCCACATGTCATAATCAACTCCTTTTGGCACCGGACCATCCATAGCTGGATCAGATCCAAGCCCATAATTGAAGTTGGCCCACATATTTACCTTTCTGAGCGCCCCGATTTTACCTGATTTAATCAGTTTCATTGTTTCGATAAATACAGAACTGCTGCGCTGCTGTTGTCCAACCTGTACGACACGGTCATAGTAGTTTGCTGCTTTTACCATGATGTTGCATTCCTCAATGGTGTTTGCCATGGGTTTTTCAACATACACATCTTTCCCGGCCTGTGCTGAATGGACAAGGTTAAGGCAGTGCCAGTGATCAGGTGTACCTATAATTACTGCATCGATGTCTTTATTTTCAAGCAATTTTCTGTAATCCTTGTACAGAATGGGTGTTTGTTTAAAGGTGCTCTTTACTTCTGCAGCCTTTTCATTCAATACATTTTCATCTACATCACACAACGCTACACAGGTAGTATCATCGAATGCAAGGTGTTTCTTAAGTACATTAAATCCCCGGTTACGGCATCCGATGAGGGCGATTCCCACTTTATCACTTGGTGCGACAGTTGAGGCCCATACTGTTGAAGGTAAGATGGTCGCCGCTGATGCAATGGCCGTTCCTTTTAAAAATTTCCGACGGTTTATTTCTCTGTTTTTCATATTAGAAAGTTTTCTAGATAATCGATTTATTCTAATCATTGATACTGTGACATTGATTCACTCTGGATACATTTTGTGTTTCCAATAAAAAATCAAAAATCAAGATTCACATTACGGTTTCCACCAATTCTTTCATTTTACTTATCCCTGTCTTTGCCACAACCAGGGGATCCTGCTCCCAATAGCTTCTGTTAAAAAGTTCCAGTGAAAGGACCTTTGCTCCTCCCATATTCTTTAAATCAGTAAAGATCTTTTTCATTGGAGCTGCCCCGTCACCAGGATACACCCTGTCTGCATCGTTCTGTTCTTCCCTTGGTTTGGTATCCACAAAGTCATTCATATGGAAGATCTCAATCAAATTCCCATTCAACAGTTTCAGCGTATCAAATCCTGAACCACCCCTGAACATATGATATACATCCGGTAAGAGTCGTACATCCGGATCATTGGCTGACGCTGCCACCATCAATACCTGCCCCATGTGCCACATGACCGGGGAAGCTCCCCAGAATTCAAGTTGTGGCATAACACCTGTTTGTCTGCCCAGTTCCAGGATCTCGGCATATTTTTCACCTACCTGAAAAAAGTCCAGTGGCTGGTCTGTTGGGACACCCGAGGGAGGAGCTGCGATACGAGTTCCTCCTATGGAAACCATCATTTCCATCTCTTCCCTCATTTGTTTCATGCCTGCTTCACCACCACTGATGTATGAACCTAACACTAATAAACCAACCAAACAT
>JBHOSY010000054.1:0-23485 GCA_042584165.1 Bacteroidota bacterium
GCACGACCAATTGCTGAGGGCACAAAGGACTACGATATTTATGTCCACTATTTAACAGAAACTTTAAACTTTGCCGAAACAATGATGGAGGAACCTGATTTGGAAGATGAAGCCATCTTCTATAGCCTGGCATCAGCAGGTATGCTGGCGGAATTATATACTGAGGAGGGAGTAAGTCTTAAGGTATTGGGACAAGCTAAAAAGGCATATCATTTTTTGAAAATGGGATTTGACCGAACGGATGATTTCCCGGATTTCTATTTTTCAAATGGTCTTTATAATTACTATCGGGAAAAATATCCTGAACTCCGCCCGTTTTACAAATCATTTCTCTGGCTTTTTCCGGAAGGAGATAAAGAGAGAGGAATTGAAAATCTTAAAGTCTGTTTAAATGAAGGAATTTTTACACAACAAATGGCCTATTTATACTTGTTTCACATCTATTTGAGATACGAAAATAACAGCAATTTAGCCCTTCCTTTTGCTGAAAGTCTTTACACCCATTATCCACAGAATAAACGCTTTAAAACGATCTATACTGAAAGTCTCATAGCTGATGGACAATACACATTAGCTGAACCTCTGGCGATGGAACTTGCTGAAGAAGAAAGATTATTTTTTACAGTGCCGGGTTATACTTTCCAGGGTTTGATCACTGAAGGAAGAAAAGAATATGATAATGCAAAAGTAAACTATTTACATGCATTAGAATTATCTAAAAAAATGGATAAGAGTGAAGACCACATCGTTAGTACGATCTATGCTGGTCTCGCCAGAATCGCCATTGCAGAAAATAATGAAGATGAGGCCAGAAGGAACTATCAATTGGCTCTTAAGCATGATCCATATGTTCCTGTCTGGGACGAAGCAAATGCATACCTGGATTGAAAAATGGACAAGGACACCTATTTATCAATCAGTACCGAATCATCAGGTCAATACAAGGAAAAAGGGAGTAAATTTCTCTCATTTGCTTTTCCGGTTGAATCTGAGGAAGAAATTAAAATAAAAATAGACGGACTTAAGAAACTATATCATGATGCACGACATCACTGCTATGCGTACATGTTAACGCCTGATCAATCTGTATTTCGAGCCAATGATGATGGGGAGCCAAAACATTCTGCCGGAGACCCGATCCTGAATCAAATCAAATCGTTTAACCTTTCTGATACACTTATTATTGTTGTAAGATATTTCGGAGGAACTAAATTGGGTATCCCCGGTTTGATAAACGCGTACAAAACGGCTGCCCATGAGGCATTGAATAATAACAAGATAATTAAGAAGATAGTATCAGAGCAAATTAATGTGTTCTTTTCATATGAAGTCATGAACGATGTAATGAGGCTGACCAGGGAACCGGAAATAAAAATTCTTAAACAACAATTTACAGATAAATGCTATGTGCATCTTTCTGTACGAAAATCTTTATCAAATCATATCCGTAATCGACTTTCGAACATAAAAAGCGTCACGATCGATATGGAGTAGTAAATCCGGAATAATTCTTATTTTTATAGTAATCTTACTTTTTAAACTTTAACAAATGAGATCTCTTTTTTTTATTCTACTGATATCCGGGCTTGCTTTTTCCTGTAAACAAAACAAGATCAGTGTTGAGATAAGAAAAGAAGGTGATCAGTATAAACTGTTCCGTAACGGAGAACCTTATTTTATCAAGGGAGCTGTAACATTCAGAACCAATATCGATAAAGTGAAAGAATACGGGGGCAATTCATTAAGGATGCATCGATGGAACAGGGAATACCTGGATAAAGCACATGATATGGGGTTATCAGTATTGCTTCATCTTCCTGTAAAACCAGAAAGAGACGGTTTTAATTATGATGACGAAGAAGCGGTGAAACTTCAACATGACAATGTAATTTCAATAGTAAAGGAATTTTTGGATCATCCGGCCATCCTGATTTGGGAACTTGGAAATGAACTGGATTTTGTCGGTCACATGATTGAACCCAATTGGAAAGTATATGAGGCAGTAAATGACCTGGCAAAGGAAATTCATGAAATTGATCCAAACCGCCCGGTTTTAACCGTGGCTGGATCCATAAATCAGCAAAAAATCTCCAAATTGATGGAAATGTGTCCTGATATTGATTTAATAGGCATCAATGATTATGCAGATTTGCTTAAAATTAAAAAATGGATCCGTGATTTTGGTTGGGTAAAGCCTTATCTCGTTACAGAATGGGGACCCTCCGGATTCTGGCAGGTCCCTAGAACAGACTGGGGTATTCCTATTGAAGAAACCAGCTCGGAAAAGGCAGGATTATATAAGTTAAGATATGAAGATGGAATTTTAGGGGATCCTGATATGTGCCTTGGCTCCTATGTCTTTCTCTGGCGTCAACACCAGGAGCAAACACATACCTGGTTTGGTATGTTCGATGAGGAATGGAGAGAGACCGGAGCTGTTGATGTGATGCATTATGAATGGACCGGATCCTGGCCGAAAAATCTCGCTCCCATTATTGAATCCATCACTATGGATGGAAATACATCAGCGGATAACATCCGGATCAAACCTGGAGAGGTACATCAGACAATAGTAGAAGTAATTGACCCGGAAAACGATGAGCTTACATTTAAATGGGAGATCATTCCAGAGAATACGAAGTTTGGATATGGGGGGCGAGGTGAGAAAAAACAATCCCCTGTTAATGTGATCACCGGTAAGAACAACCAGCGAAATGTAACTTTCAGATCACCGGAAATGCCCGGATCATACAGGATATTTGTATATATTTATGATGGACACAACCACTTTTCCACTGCAAATATTCCATTTCTTATTGAAGTACTTGAATAAAAGCAAAACTTAAAATTATCGATATGAAAACCCATTTTTTTTTAACAATCATTGGCTTCATCTTCTTCCTGATGACTGGGTGTTCACCTGAAAAAGAGGAAGGATTCATCACAATATCAAAGGATGAATTAAAAGATAAAATCAAAGGAGCCTGGGCTGCCCAGACTATTGGTTGCACATATGGTGGCCCCACTGAATTCAGATATCGGAAAGCTATTATCCCTGATAGCATAGAAATACAATGGTCAGATAGTATGATGCACTACTGGATGACTAAGATCCCAGGTCTTTATGATGACATTTATATGGATTTGACGTTTGTAGATGTTTTTCAAAAAGAAGGGCTGGATGCTTCAGCCTCCTTACACGCAAAAGCTTATGCTGAAGCTGAATATATGTTATGGCACGCCAACCAACAGGGGCGATACAACATTCTTCATGGCATAATGCCCCCTGAATCCGGGCATTGGCTGAATAACCCCCATGCAGACGATATCGATTTTCAGATAGAAGCTGACTTTGCAGGAATAATGGCACCCGGTATGCTAAATAGTGCTGCAAAGGTGTGCGACAAGATCGGGCATATCATGAATTATGGTGACGGATATTATGGGGGAGTACTTGTTGCGGGTATGTACAGTGCTGCATTTATAGAAAATGATATAAAAGTCGTGGTGGATAAAGGCCTGACGCTGATCCCCAAAGAAGCACCATTTTATCAATGTATTGCTGATGTGATATCCTGGAATAAGCAATATCCCACAGACTGGAAGCATGTTTGGTGGCTGGTTGAAGAAAAATGGGGGGAAGATGTCGGATGCCCAGACGGTGCAGCTCAGGATTTTAATATAGATGCAAAACTTAACTCGGCTTATGTTGTTATGGGATTGCTTTACGGGGAAGGAAATTTTGAAAAAACCATGGAAATCTCAACGCGCTGTGGACAGGATTCAGATTGTAATCCTGCTACGGCTGCTGGCGTCCTGGGAACAATGATTGGGTACAACAAGATTCCTGAAAAATGGAGCAAAGGATTGGCCTATATCGAAGATATGGATTTTAAGTACACAACCATGTCATTGAATACTACCTATAAAACCAGTTTTGAACAGGCTTTGGGGATGATAGAAAGAGGCGGTGGCTTAGTCAGCGAGACTGAGGTTAAAATAAAAGTCCAGGATCCAATTGCAGTTCCACTTGAAGTAAGTTTCCCGGGTTACAAAATAGCTGAGTTGCGTGAAATAGGAAAGCAATTAAGTAAAGCAAATGGTTTTACCTATGAAACTGAATTTGAAGGTATCGGTGCGGTGCTTGGAGGCAGGATGCGAAATCTTGATTTTATGGATGTGTGGATGCTCAGTAGTGATGAAGAGACTCTTAATGACACTGCACTGAAGTTGAATGTAATAATTGACGGGGAACTTGTTAAGACGGTTGAGATGCCATTAAGGTATATTATCAGGAATCTTGAAGTATTACATGTGTATGAACTGAACCCTGGTAAACATACTTTGAAGATTGAAGCGGTTGATCCACATGAAAAGATGGTCTTGGATCTGGGTAGTTTACTGGTTTATACTAAGTAAATAGTATTTTCATTCTATGTTGGGGCGTATGATCATTCGCCCCAACATGTATCCATTTACCGAATTGTCTCTGTGATTTCATTAAATAACTCCTCCGGCAATGCCCCCATTCTCCAGTCTTCAATTGTACTCTGAATCTGTCCAATATTTCTTGCTCCCATTACAATACGATCGGCCTCATTGATAGAAAACAGAAAACGTTGAGCCAGGGTTGATATTTTCATATCTTCCCTGTCAGCAATCTTCTTGATTTTGATAGCATTATCGACATCCTGATTGGTGATCCATTCATTATCAGGCCTTTCTCTCACATATTTTTCAAACCGATTACCCAATAATGACATATGTAACGAAGATGCTGCATAATAGGCAATCCCCTCCGTATTTATCTTAGGGATATCCCTATCAAATCCGGTGAGATTGCAGCCATCGACTTTAAGAAATCCTGAAACAACATCAAAATTATCCTTCAGTACATATTTCCTGAATTCATCTGTGGGATTACCCCCAATCCCCACCATTCGAGTTAATCCCTCACCAACAAATAATCTCAACGTATCCAGTATCTGTTCAATATCAGAAAGAGGAACAAGGTGTGGTTCATGGAGAAATAACAGATCTACCTGATGCAGGTTCAACTTATCAAGACTTCTCATCAGGCTCTGTCGCATACTTTTTTCAGAGTAATCCACATAACATTCATCAGCTTTTTCGGCCGGAAGTCGACCAACTTTGGTGCTGATAAACGGCATATCACCATTCCAGCGTTTCAAAGCCTTTCCCACGAACTCTTCAGAGCGGTTATAAGATGGAGAAGTATCCACTGATTTAATGTCATTCTCAAAGGCATAAATCAAACATTCAATGGATTCTTCCTCATTAACCTCTCCCCAGACACCACCAAGACCACTGGTGCCATATACCAGACGGCTGCCATATTTAAAAAAAGGAGAATCTGAGTAGATATCTTTTTTATATGTAGGCTTCATATGTAATGTAATTACTGATTATTTACTGCAATCTTATCCCAATACGGTTAATTTAATCCCACTTGTTTGAAATCTATTCAAAACAAGAATATTTTTTCTAAATTGAAGCCAATAATGATCATCTTTTTTCATCGATTTAAAAATCTCAGATATATGAAAAAGTTCTATATTACCTCGTTAGTATCAGCTTTTTTGATCCATTTTCACACAGCCTGTAACCAACCCGAAGGATCCGGGATTCAGGATAAAAAAATCATCGAATCCTTGAAATATGAGCCTTCCTGGAAATCACTGGAGCAATACACATACCCGGAATGGTTCCGTGATGTGAAACTTGGTGTTTTCATCCATTGGGGAGTTTATTCTGTGCCTGCTTATGGAAATGAATGGTATCCCCGAAACATGTACCGGGATGAAAAAGGAAATAAACAGAAGGAGTTTGCCCATCACCACGATACATGGGGAGACCAGGGTGAATTTGGATATAAGGACTTTATTCCAATGTTTACAGCAGAAAACTTCGATGCAAATGCATGGATTGATCTTTTTAAGAAAGCCGGGGTGAAATATGTTGTTCCAGTAGCTGAGCATCACGATGGATTTCCACTATACGATTGCAGTTATACGAATTGGAATGCTGTTAACATGGGACCAAAGCGAAATGTGATCGCTGAACTCAAGCAAGCCTCGGAAGTTGCAGGAATGAAATTTGGTGTTTCAACACACAGGGCATTCAACTGGAGCTATTACACTTTTAAGGAAGGTTTTGACACCATGGATCCGGAAAATGTGGGATTGTATGGAACACCACACGGCCCATTAGAACCAGTAAGTCTCGATTTCCTGACTGATTGGCATGGGAGAACCAAAGAAATAATAGATAAATTTCATCCAGATGTACTCTGGTTTGATTTTGGCTGGCATCGGGATGAATTTGCTCCATACAGACCACTTGTTACATCATATTATTATAATCAGGCTGAAAAATGGGGAAAGGAAGTTGTGCTACAATATAAGGATAAAGTTCCGGAAGGAATAGCGGTGCTGGATGTTGAAAGAGGAAAATTAAGTAACATCCATCCATATCCATGGCAGACGGATACTTCTATTGGCAGGAAATCATGGGGTTTTATAAATAATGAGGATAATAAAAGTGCCAACGAGGTGCTCGATGTATTTATTGATATTGTATCAAAGAATGGTTGCCTGCTGATCAATGTTGGTCCTAAACCTGATGGTACTATCCCGGACGAACAAAAGAAGGTACTAATTGAAATTGGAAAATGGATGGATATAAATGGAGAAGCTATCTATGAAACACGCCCATGGAAAATATTTGGTGAAGGGCCTACCAGAATGAATGAAGAAGGTGGATTCTCAGAAATGAAGAATACACAAGAGTTTTCACCTGAAGATATCCGCTTTACTGCAAAAGGAGAGATCCTATATGCAATCGGTCTGGATTGGCCAGGGACTTCTGTAACCATCAAATCACTGGGTACCAATGAAGAATATATTGACAAACCGGTTAATTCAGTAAGCCTCATAGGATATAAAGAGACTATTAAATTTGAGCAAACCACAGAGGGATTAAGAATTGAACTGCCATCCGCACCACCCAGTGATCATGCATATGTATTAAAGATTGATTAAAATCCCTGATAACAGGAGAAATTCACTTACTTAAAATTTTCATAATCATCTTATCAATCATACCGGTGGGCAGTCTTTGCAGAATTACATCAGGTACAAATTGCTTCCCTGGTTCATACCTGGCTTTCCTGCTTCCATTATTAATTACTCTATAAATTAATTCCCCAACAATATCAGGTGATTTTCCCCTGTTTTTCTTCTTTCGTATAGGAACTCCCAACATCTTAACAACCTTTGAAGAAAATTCACTTTTGTAACTCTGTTCATACTTATCAAGAGCTTCTTGCTGACTGTTAAGCATATTCGATTTAAGAGCCCCGGGTGCGATAGATACAACACGGACTCCTTCTGACAAAAACTCACGGCGTACACACCCGGTGAATGCTTCAAGGGCATGTTTGCTCATCATATATGGCGACCAGAAAGGAAGTGTATAGTTGGCTCCCTGTGAACTAATATTAAAGATAACTGGATTATTATTCGATTTTCTTAACAGCGGGTAAGCAGCCTTAACCATAGAAACATTTCCCCACAGATTTACATCAAAAACAGATTTATAATATTCCATTTCGCGATCAATAACAGCACCCCAACCCATTATACCAGCGTTGTTAATCAGGCAGTCTAAATGCCCCTTTTCATCTTCAATCTGTTGGACCACCTGTTTAATCTCTTCTGGCTTCGTAACATCCAGTTTAACTCCAGATACATTAGCAATTTTATTTAATTCATCTATATCTTTCTCTTTTCTTGCCCCCGCAAATACAACATATGATTTCCCTGCAAGATATTCAGTGATAGTTTTACCGATCCCAGAACTAGCTCCGGTTATTAGAATTATCCGATCCATAATTTAGATTTAATTATTTGTATAAGAATGATGTTATAGGAATAACAATATTCTCACTACTAAAATTCCATTTGTAGCAATTAAACTACCAATCATCGTATTCAACTTGATTTTTAACAATATTTTGCCAATCCATTTTCATTATTATAACTTAGACTATTGATTAGTTAATTCATTGGCGATAAAATATTGAATATTCATGACCAATGCCGATTATATTGAGCACAGAGTATCACTATTAAAGAAAATTCCGCTCTTCATGGGACTTCACAAAGCCATTTTAAAAAGAGTTGCGGATATAATGGATGTTATGGAGTTTGGGGCTGGACATCATATCTTTTTCAAAGGAGAAAAGGGAGATGCCATATATATCATTGAATATGGACAGGTAAGTGTAAATGATGGCGAATTCGAATTATCAAGGCTGGGGCCCAACGAGATCTTTGGTGAATATGCACTTATCGATAATAAAGCTCGTTCTGCTTCCATCATGGCTGAAGAACCTGTCAGGCTTTATCGCCTCGACCGGAACGATTTTATTAATCTGATCTCAGAAAATGAAGAAGTTATTCGAGGACTTCTTGTCATGTTTGTTAACCGGTTGAGAGATCATGATATCTTAGAAAAAAAGCTGGATCAGCAGAAGCGTCAGATCAGTGATCAAAAGCAAGCATTGGAAGAACTTAATGAAGAGAAGAATCATCTGATGGCTATTATTGCCCATGATTTAAGGAATCCATTGACTTCAACCCTCGCTTTGACCGATTTTCTCATTTCAGAAAGCGAGAAATTCAGTGAAGATCAGAAAGAATGCCTTGAAGTAATGGCAAAAGCAATCAAGCGAATGAATCACATGGTCCAGAAAATTCTGGATGTTCGTGCCATTGAAGCAAGAGAAGATCAGTTAAACCTCGAAAAAGTCAACCTGGCTGATATTCTAAGTGAGGTCTATGCCAGTTTTCATGATCGTATGGAAGAAAAACAGATTACCGGTGTATTAAATCTTTCAGATGTACACGCCGAAGTTGACAGATATTATTTGTTGCAGATCGTGGAAAATCTTGTTTCAAATGCTATCAAGTTTTCACCACAGGGAAGTAAAGTATTTTTTAACATCTGGTTAAATGAAGGAAAAGCACACATTGGAATAAAGGATGAGGGGCCTGGAATTTCCAGGGAAGATCAGAAAAAGCTTTTCCATAAATTTCAAACATTAGACGCTAAACCTACCGGCAATGAAACCAGCACAGGAATCGGATTGTCTGTTGTTAAAAAGTTTACAGAAATGATGAATGGGAAAGTTTGGTGCGAAAGTGATGAGGGGAAAGGGAGTAAGTTTGTAGTGGCTTTTGTTGTGGTATAGGCAATAGGTCCTTACAAAAGCAGATATATTTTTTGAACAGTTATAAAATCCAATTAAAGATTCCTTCCTTTTATAATTTTCTCCAGATACCTGGATTTTACCTGTTGGCTTGCAAGTGCCTGTTTTATCACTGGTAAATTAATAATAACACCTAAAACACCAGCCAGTGCACGGTGGCTCCATAACACCTGGTTATCAAAGATCAGGTTCTGTAGTTTACCTCGTTCGATAGCCATCACTACGGCTTTATGAGTTCCATTTAAAGGTGTAATCACCCGTTTTTCACGGGATTTTAATTGTATAGAATCTTTTAAGCAGGCTTTCACACACAATCCACAACCAAGGCAAACTTCTTCATTCAAATCAGCCTTTTTCCTTTTCGGATTATGAGGATCATTTGCTGATACAAGGGTCATTGCTTCAACAGGGCATATATCCACGCATTTGCTGCAGCCATTGCAGTATTTTTCATTCAATTCAGGAATAAAATTTGTAGTATGTACAGGATTCAATAATGCAAATCGCCGTGCAGTAATCATGGCCTCACAACAACACCTACAGCAGTTACATATGAAATTCACATTTTCTCTCACATTTTCCCCAAATTGAACCAGGTTATGGTCATAAGCTTTATGTAGTAGATCCATCCCTTCTTCTACATCAATTTCCCTGGCAACGTCATGATGAATTAAAGATCCTGCAGTATTATTAAATGTCATACAAATATCCATCGGTGCATCACATGCCTTCTCCATATGATGCATTTTATGCCTGCAATAGCAAGTACTTATTCCTCGGTGTGTAGCAGATTGTATTACTTCAGAGGCTCTTTCATAGTCAAGAACATGTAAAGCATTCTCACCAGATAATGCAGGTTCATGAACAAAAGTGCGACCCAACCGCGTTTCACCCTGGGTGAATAAGGATTTGATAAAATCTTCTTCCACATTCATGTATTGATAAAATAACTCGCTTAAAATTTTTTGATCTATATCTTTACGTACCCTCATCATTGAAAACTCAAAAAATCCGGCCATCGGCGGAGGAAGCACGTATTGCATTTCTCCATTCTGAGTTATATCAACCAGAATTGCCCTGTCCGCAAGCTTATTAAGAATCTTTTTTGTTGTGGTTTTATCCAGTTTCCAGACCTTACTGGCATGCATTACGGTAAATGGCTTTATTGGCAGTTGAGCCACCAGTCCTGCTTCTTTCTCACTGAAAAGCATCGCCAGAATTTTAAATAACACATCTGATGGAGGCGCTCCCTGTGGAAATTTATTCAGGCGTCTTACAAGATTAGAATAACCGTTTTTCGCCGTAAGGTGGGCCATAGGATTTATAAAACAAGATATCTGATGATTTTGTACTCCCCGGCAGGTACCTATAACAATACATTCCTACCTAGAAGCAATACAAAATATTTTATAACAAGTCAATAATTGCAAAATAAGATGTTATCAATGAAAAAATAATTACAGCCATCAGGCCGATATTCATCCATTTCCCTGCTTTATATTTCCCCATTAATTTTTCATTATTTATCAGTATAAAAATCGGAATAGCCACAGCTGGTAATATCAGGGCTTGAAATGCCTGTGAAAAGATCATCATGGCCGGTGGTCGCTCATCGATAAATACCAGACCAAAACTGAAAAGAATGCCAATACCTCCCAATATCCTGAATAATGGAGTCTTAATATCTCTTTTAATTCCAGCATAATCACAAATCAACCAGGGTGCTATAAGGATGATCGGGAATACAGTGGATAATCCAGCGCCCGCTATTCCGAGAATCAGGATATATGCCGCTGATGTCCCTCCAAGCGGCTCAAACAGTGCAATCATCTCAACTGTATTAGTCAGGTCTAAGCCCATCACAAACAAGGTTCCAGCGGCTACAGCCATGATGACACCACTCAGGAGCAGCATCATTCCCGCTGATACAAAAGCATCTTTTTTTTCCGTTTTCAGGTCATTTATGGTCCACCCTTTCTCAGCAACAACTGTACTTCTGACGATAAATACAGCTGCTGAACAAGTAGTCCCTGCCATGGCTGCAATCAGCTGAAATGCTCCTGTCTGCTTTGGGATTCTCGGTACCATCCCTTTGGCAATAACCGTAATATCTGGTTTTACCATGAAAAATACGATAATAAAACATAGTGCCATCCCTATTACAAAAACTGTCAATACTTTCTCAAAGCCCTTGTAATGTCCAAACCACAACATAGCATATAATACAACAACAAGTACCAGGGTAATCGAAAATCCACCGACCTCATGCCCGGATGCCATCTGGATCCCTTCCTGTAACAGGTCCACTACGATTCCCATAACTCCCATAATCGCCAGTAGTTCCCCGGTAATGAGGGCAATAATGATATAGATGGACAATGGTTTTCCAATTCGGAAATAATTCTTAAAGTTGTTAAGTGCAGTATTGCCACTAACCAATGTCATCTGGCCATAAGCTACCATCAATATATATGTGAATATGCATGATAATACCAGGGCCCAGAAGAGACTCATACCATACCGTGCTCCTGCCCTTGCCATGGTTGTTACACTACCAGTCCCGATATTATATCCGATTAAGAACAGGCCCGGACCTACCGCAGCCAGACCTATGGCCAGTCGATTGTAAAAAGTTTTTCGTTTCGTCATTAATTAATTATCTGCAGAATAGACCAGATTGCCTGCTAAAAATGTTTTCTCAATTTTCATCTGATCATTTTCCAGTTTAAAAAGTATTATATCCGCTCTTTTACCTACTTCGATTGCTCCCCGGTCATCCAGGTTAAAAGTATTAGCTGGTGTGGTTGATGCCATAGTAATTGCCTCTTCCAAACTGCAGCCAGTAAATTTCATTACATTAAATACACCATACCGAATGGGGAAAGAAGCTCCTGCGAGAACATTTTGTTCAGGATACTTCAACATTCCATCTTCTGTCATAACTACTGTTTTCCCATCCCAATTATAAGTTCCGGGTGGCATACCTGCAAGCATGGTAGCATCTGAAACAAGCATGATATTATCAGGTCCTTTCACTTTAAGAAATGTCTTCACTTCCTCAGGCCTGAGATGATGACCATCAACTATCAAAGATGGGGTTAACCGCTCTTCAGCCAGTTGTGGCCAGAGTGGATTATTATGCCGATTGATCATGTTTGCACAGCCATTCCCCAGATGTGTTGAAACAGTTGCCCCATTATTAACTGCTTCGTGAATGATATCAGCATTTCCATTATGATGAGCAAGGGCTACCGTAATTCCCTTATTTTTGCATTTTTGAATAAATGAAATAGCGCCCTCCATTTCCGGGGCTACTCCAACCAGGATAATCTGGTTGTTTGAAGCCTTTACATATTCTGTAAATTCTTCCCAATCTGGTAATCGAACATAATCCTTGTTATGAGCTCCCCTGAATCCATCAATGGGTGATATGTAAGGTCCTTCAAGGAAAAATCCGGGAACAGATTGCCTGATCTCTGCATCTTTTTCATTTGCTTCAGCAAGGATTGAAAAACTGGTCTTTATCCTTTCATGAGGAGAAGATACAACGGTAGGGAAATAGGTGGTTACTCCCTCCTTCCACATAGCCTCTGTTACTTTTCTAACTTCTTTTGTTGTTAGCTTATCCTGTCCGAAACTGATTGAGGAATAACCATTAACCTGGGTATCGATCAGCCCGGGAGCAATATAGGTATCTTGTCCGGTTGATATCCTGGCATCAGCGCCTTTAATCCCGGTAATTATTCCATCAGTTATTTGAAGGGTTACGATTTCATTATTGCTGTACAATCTGCCAGTGATCATATGACTTTGCGCGTTTGACATATGGTTATATAAGAACAATAGAACATATATACAATATCCTAATTTTTGTACTAACGCTTTAACTATCATGAGTTACTACTTAATTAAAAACAAAAATCCTGCTTTCACAATATACAAAACTCAATTTAAGAATCAAGGTTCTATTGGTTTTTGAAGACAATATAAAATTAGGGGTATATGGTTAAAGGCTGAGGTTGCGATTCTAATTTGCTGAATTTCAGATAGTCCGTGATTTCAATCCATTTATTACTGATTTGACAAGAAACAGATCAAGTTGAAATGATAATATTTAATTATTATCCGATTTCAAACATTATGAATAGAAAGTCATATTACACAAAACGCTAAATTCTATTTGCATGTCAGTGATTACTTTTTAGTTTAATCTAGTATCAAACAATAAATAAATTGTGGGAAAAGTTATATTGGTTATAGAAATATTCTAACTTTACCTTGTGTCAATGTGTTAAAACTAATTGCCAGTCAGATAGTTAATAAATAATAGTCAATTTTATCAGAAACAAGTATATTACCATTTACAAAAGTGGGAAAGATTCACAGATTTCTAATCATCATTATTCTATTATTCACCTGCATGTCATCTTATGGCCAGCGTGGAATAATATTTGATCCCGCTATAGGTAATGTTCTGGATCCTAATGCAGATGGATTTGTCTCTGAAACTACCAGTGGATTTTCAACGGATGGCTATTATCCCGATGAATTTGAATTTAAGATGTTTGGAATACCTGTTTATAAAGAAGGGGAAGTTCTGAACGACATTCTGGCCGGAGCACAATGTGGTACTACTGATCTGACTCCTGATACTGATGGTTTTTCTGTATATGGTGTGTTGGATGATAATGATAATCTTATTTTCCGGTTCAGGATAACTGGGGATAGACCCAGCGTGGAATCCTATACCATATTAATTGATACGGATCAGAGAATGGGAGATGAAGATCCGAATTCGACAGCAAATAATCCCGGATTTGAGATTGACATAACCTTAATTAAAAATCAAAATAAGGGTGTCTTTGTTTATAACATTGACGGCATTGAGAGTTGTCCAACCCCTGATCTGTCTTATGCGTTTGATACACATGTTCAAAAAGCTATTGCCGGATTAACCAGTTGTGGAGATGAAGATTTCTTTTATGATTACTTTGTCCCCTTTGCTGACCTGGAGGCTGCGTATGGTATAACTTTAGATACAGATGTAAGATTTGCTGCTGTAACAAATGTTTCAGCAACCTGTGCCATGGCCGGTGCAATTTCTGATATCGGAGGAGTGGATAATAATGAGTTTGGCAGTTGTCTGTCTTGCGCATTTCTTGCGCTATCTGAGGTGACATGTCCAACCTCTCTAAACAATCTCTGTGGTACATGCGAAGGATTTCTGTATGGATTTACAGAAAAGCCTGAGATAGCCAAGCCATTAAAGGCAGGACAGAATTATGTGTCTGGTACTTCCGAAGCTTCTGCCGACATCTTCATTGAGGTATATAGTGGTCTTGGAACATTAATCGAACGGGATACCATTCCTGCTGATACGGAAGGTTACTGGGTAACCATGTTACAGGCTCCTCTAACTACTATGGACTCTGTAACAGCAAGGGCAAAAATTGAAGGCAGATGTCATTCAGGTATCTCTGAATCAGACCTGAGTTTTGCAATTGTACAGGAGGCTCTTCCCCCTGTGATATCCGGACTGACTGATACGCTCACATACATCGAAAATGATGGTGCAGTGCAAATTGAGCCAACCCTTACCATCACTGATCCGGATGATAGTATATTGACTCGAGCCATCATCAGCATAGACCTGAATTATACTTCTCCGGAAGATATTCTGGGATTTACTAATCAAAATGGCATCACAGGTATCTTTAATTTCGGATCAGGAATACTTAACCTGTCAGGGATTGCCAGTGTAGGGCAATATCAGAGTGCCCTGTCAAGTGTAACCTATGAAAACACAAGTGAAGACCCAAATGATGCACTTCGGAATGTAACATTTATCGTATTCGACTCATTGTCAAACAGTGATACGATAAGTCTTTTTATCAAAGTTGTCCCAGTTAATGATGCTCCGGCGATCAGCGGGACTTCAACACCTCTGGTTTATACATTTGGTGACGGTGATGTAATTGTTGATCCTTCTATATCTATTACCGACCTGGATCATACTGAATTAACTGGTGCGACTGTTCAGATATCAAATAATTACAGCCCAGGGGAAGATATTTTAACATTTACTGACCAAAATGGAATTGTCGGGTCTTTTGATGCCGTAACTGGAACGCTGACGTTAAATGGTACAACATCGTTAACCGATTATGCAGCAGCTTTATCAAGCATAATATACAACAATACCAGTGGTACGCCCAGTGAATTGACCCGTCAGATCAGTTATTCAGTATTTGATGGCGTTGATTCGAGCAATGTACATATCCGACTGATAGATTATGATTCTAACAATAATCCTCCGGAAATTGTAGATGAAAATGGAAATCCCCTGGATACGATATATATTACAACTGAGGAAGATGCTCCAATTGAGTTGTGCCTGAACGTGGAAGATCCGGATGGTGATATTACTACCATTACTTCTGCCATTTCAATCAATGGAAATACATCTACTTTAATCAGTTTAGAGAATTTACTTTGTTTCGATATTATACCGGCTTTAAACTATTTTGGTAATGATACTTTGCGGGTGATTGTCTGCGATCAGGGAATTCCACCATTATGCGATACATTAACAGTAATCGCTGAAATTATAGCCGTAAATGATCCACCAGTTATTACCGGGAATTCAACCGAACTCACATATACTGAAGGTGATGGAGCTGTGGAAGTCGATAATTCTATTGCAATTACAGACGTCGACAATATATCATTGACAGGAGCTTCGATTCAGATTATCACAAATTACGTGGCTTCAGAAGATTTGCTTGAGTTCAGCGATCAAAATGGAATTACGGGTACATATGACCCCGGATCTGGACTTCTCTCCCTGTCCGGTTCGGCATCATTAACTGATTATAGCACTGCCCTTGGAGGTATCACATATACAAACAGCAGTTTAAATCCGGATATTTCTCCAAGATCTGTCAGTTTCAGGGTTTTCGATGGTTCGGATTCAAGTAATGTCTTTTTGCGTCAGCTTAATGTTATTTCTGTAAATCAACCACCAGAAATTATCGACGAAAATACCAGTAGCATAGATACACTTTATGTTTCAATCCAGGAAGATTCAATATTTAATGTATGTCTGGAAGCCCTGGATCCCGATGGAGATTCTGTGAACATTGCTGCTAAAATATCTCGATTAAATAATATTTCATTCATTGATGAAATAGAAAATGACTTATGTTTTGATCTAAAGCCCAAAATTGACTTTTTCGGTCAGGACACTTTAGATATTATTACATGTGATGATGGGAATCCAATTTTATGTGATAGCTTAATTATCATAGCTGAAGTCATCCCAATAAATGATAAGCCAATAATATTCGGGAATCCGGAACCACTCGGTTATACAGAAGGAGATGGAGCAGTAGTTATTGATAATATATTAGGAGTTTTCGATATTGATGATACGACACTTACCGGAGCTACTATCCAGATAAGTGTTAATTATGTATCAACTGAAGACATTATTGAATTTACTGATCAAAATGGTATTTCAGGAACATATGACTCAGGTTCAGGAACATTAACTTTGACTGGATCTGCCTCCATTGAGGATTATTCTGCTGCTCTAGCAAGTATAACCTATACTAACGATAGCTTAAATGCTGATTTATCAACCAGGACAATCAGTTTCAGGGTTTATGACGGAAATGATTCAAGTGATGTCCATACCCGCAATATTGATTTTACTGCGGAGAATTTCCCGCCAGAGATTATCGATGACCTGGGAGCGTCATTAGATACGCTTTACATATCGACACAGGAAGACACTCCTGTTGAAATATGCCTTAATGCAATTGATCCGGATGGGGACATAATCTATATATCATCACTCGTTCCAATCTCTGCATCTTTTAATTTCACTGTTGGATCGATCGTTGATCTTTGTCTGAATTTGACTCCTTTTGAAGATTATAATGGAACCGATATTTTCCAATTAAAGGTTTGTGATCAGGTAAGTCCTTCGCTTTGTGACAGTCTCGTTGTCTATGCTGAAGTGACACCTGTTAATGATCCACCGGTTCTCGGCGGAGATGAAACAGATCTGCAATATACTGAAGGTGATGGGGCTGTTGAAATTGATCCAAGTATCAGTATTGAAGACGTTGATGATTCTTCCATTGATGCAGCCGTAATTCAAATCAGCAGTAACTATATTTCGGATCAGGATCTTCTGGAATTCAGTGACCAGAATGGAATTTCCGGATCGTATGAGAATACTACAGCCACCCTATCTCTGACTGGGCCCGCCACACTCGATCAATTTATCACAGCACTGGCAAGCATAACCTATTCTAACAGTAGTGTCAATCCTGATACATCTGCCCGTGAAGTCAGTTTTCGTGTATTCGATGGTACGGATTCAAGTAATGTTTTTACAAGAAATATTACTATAATTTCTGTGAATGTTCCCCCTGAAATCATTGATGAAAATGATGATCCAATCGATACATTGTTGATAACTATGGATGAGGATATCCCTCTTGAATTGTGCTTGAGTTTTTGGGATCCTGATGAAGATAATGTAAGTATAAACTCAGGAAATACAATATCAGGAAATATTGTCTTAGAAATAATTGATACAAGTGACTTCTGTATCAATCTCATACCAGATCAAGATTTTTATGGATTTGACACATTACAGGTAATAGCCTGTGATGACGGTTTCCCTTCATTATGTGACACTGTCATTATTATAGCTGATGTACTACCTGTCAATGATCCACCGGCCATTAATGGCGATAATGTTGCCATTCAGTACACAGAAGGTGACGGACCAGTTATTGTTGATCCCACAATCGTCGTAACTGACATCGATAATGATAATTTATCTGGAGCAACGGTCTGGATCAGTAATAATTACATTTCAACTGAAGATGTCCTTTCCTTTTCTAACCAGAGTGGAATAACCGGGACATATGATCCTGTAACCGGTATATATCTCCTGGATGGCGTAGCTCTCCTTGCAGATTACACAGCTGCCCTGGCTAGTGTCACGTTCGAAAATACAAATTTAAGTGCTGACCTGTCAACGCGAAGAATAAGTTTCATAGTATTCGATGGCAATGATTCAAGTGCAATATTTTCCAGGGATGTAGATTTTATTTCAGAAAATCTCCCACCGGTTGTGATAGATAGCACAAGCAATCAAACGGATACAATCTATGTATCGACAAATGAAGATACTCCGGTTACTGAATGCATCGATGTGCTTGATCCGGATGGCGACCTTGTTTCTATTTCATCCGGTGTTACAATCACTGAGAATACTGACATCATTTATGATCCGGATAATGGTCTTTGTTTTGACGTTATCCCAAACCAGGACTTTTTTGGTATAGACACTGTCCTGATTGTCGTTTGTGATAAAGGGACACCATCTTTGTGTGATTCCGTTATTGTGATTATAGATGTTCTTCCCGTTAATGATCCGCCTTCATTTTTATTTAATGGTGAAGAAGTTGATACTGTATATTTAAGTTCACTTGAAGATCAAACATTTGAAGTGTGTTTCGGTATATCGGATGTCGAGGAGGATCCATTCGAGATTGTTGATGGTTATACACATACAGGAAATGGTAACTATGAAACTGATCCACCCGGCGATTTATGCTTTGTCTTTGATCCTGAACCGGATTATAATGGCTCCGAAATAGGTCAAATCACTGGTTGTGAAACAGTTACAGATGGATTGTGTGATTCTGTTATTATTGTTTTTGATATAGCACCAGTGAATGATCCTCCTGAAATTGTTGATGAATTTAAATTGCCTGCTGATACTATATGGGTTGAGATCCTGGAAGATAGTATAGTAAATATTTGCATTGATGCTGTTGATATTGATGGGGATGATGTTACACTTACTGATGTAGAATCCATAACAGGCAATGGTGAGGTTGATAATGGCATATTGGATGATTTGTGCTTCACATTTGATCCGGAGGCATATTTTAATGGAAGAGAGATCCTGGAAATCGTTGTATGCGATAACGGTGCTCCATCCCTTTGTGATACAGCCATAGTTATAATTGACGTACTTCCAGTTAACAATCCACCTGTGATTCTTATTAATGGATTACCAACTGACTCGTTATTCCTTATTACAGATGAAGATACCCCATTAAATTTCTGTTTTGACGCTACAGATATCGATGGGGATGCCCTGGATGTATCTGACGTTATTCCTGTCAATCCAAACGGATTAATGGAGGAAGGATCAGGAACTGGAATATGTTTCAATTTCAATCCTGAAGAGAATTATTTTGGGGAATCTACCTGGATAATTGAAATATGTGATGATGGGGATCCGGTTCTTTGTGCAACCTTGAATATTATCATTGAAGTAGTATCTGTGAATGACGCACCTGTTGCAGAACCAGACTCCGTAACAGTATTAAGGAACCACACCATTAATGCTAACGTACTTGATAATGACTGGGATGTGGACAGCGAATCATTAATTGTAAATACAACTCCTGAGGCTAATCCATTTCATGGTGAACTCACTTTATTTGAGAATGGTGATTTTGAATATAAACCTGATAAGGCGTTCCATGGAGATGATTATTTTACATACACTATTTGTGATAACGGAGATCCAACTGAGTGCGATTTTGCAGATGTTATTATTATAGTTGAAGATATACCAGTAACAGTTTACCAGGCATTATCTCCAAATGGAGATGGAATGAATGATTACTTGCGAATTGAAGGTATAGATTTATTCGATCAGAATGTTATCCGGATTTATGACCGATATAATAATCTTGTTTTTGAGGAAATTGGATACAACAACGATTCCAAAGCCTGGCATGGTCAGTCAAACCGGGGATTTACAAGAAAAGATCTTCCTGAAGACACCTATTTCTATATAATCAATCTTGGAGACGGAAGTGGATTATTAAATGGTTATATCGTCCTTAAGAGATAATATATGAATAAATCCATTTCCGTCATATTTGTTTTTTTTATAACGATAATCCCTGGATATACCCAGCAACAGGCGACCTTTTCCCAGTATATGTTCAATGGCTTAGCCATCAATCCAGCATATGCTGGTAGTCATGAAGTGTTAAGTGCAACTGCTCTAGTGAGATACCAATCGCTTGGACTTCCTGGCGCACCCACTACCCAGAGCTTTTCTGCTCATACACCTCTGTTAAATGAGAAAATTGCCCTTGGTGCTTTATTTGTCCACGATAAAATTGGAGTGATAGATCAGACCGGTATTTATGGATCATATGCGTACCGGATCCAGTTTTCGGAAGACAAGGCTAAACCGAATGTATTATCACTGGGACTACAGGCCGGTGTAAGCATATATGATGCAAAATATTCTGAATTACAAATATATAATAGCAGTGATCCGGCTTTTGCCAGGGATATAACACAGTCCAAGGTAAATTTTGGTTTTGGTATATATTATTATACACATAAATTATATGCTGGATTAAGTATACCTCATCTATCAAGTAATGTCTTTGACAGGGGTGATAACTTTGAAACAATCACTCAGACCAATCCAATCCTCTTGAATGGGGGATATGTTTTTAAACTGACAAGATTTATTAAATTTAAACCGAACTTTCTCATGAAGTTTGTTGATACCGCTCCGGTCGAAATAGATCTGAATGGGAACCTTTCTTTTGATGACGTTTTGTGGGTTGGTGTTTCTTATAAGGCATTAAGTGCAGTCAATGTATTAACCGAAGCTCAAGTGACAAACCAGATCCGGATCGGATATGCATATTCCTTAACAACAAGCAGCCTGCGACAGGTTGATCATGGATCACATGAGTTTCTGGTAAATTATCGATTCAAGTATCCAAAGGACGGTGTATTATCACCAAGGCATTTTTAATGTGAGAGTCTTTATTAACATATTGATTATTATAATCATCAGCCTGCACCAGGTAGCTGGTCAGAGTACTAATATCACCACGCTTTTTATGAGTAATTACAGGCAGGCTGATATTTATTTCCACAAAATGTATTACAAAAATGCAATTGAGTTGTATGAAAGAGTCCTTGAAAAGGATTCCTCAAATATTCATTCAAGAGTACGAATTGCGGATTGTTATCGACTCATTAAAGATACTGAAAATGCGGAAAAGTGGTATGGATCTGTAATTAATGAAAGAATAGACACTATTAATTATTATTATTATGCACAGGCTTTAAGTTCAAGTAAAAAATATGGTGAGGCTCGGCTATGGTATTCCGTATATAGCCATCTTGCTCCAGATGATTCGAGGGCGGAAAGTAAGGTCACATTTATGGACCAGATGGAATATTATATGCGGGATTCAACATTATTCGAGTTAACTCACCTACCAATAAATTCAGAACATTCTGATTTTGGAGCCGAATACTACGACTCCGGTTTTGTCTTTCTATCAGCAAGAGACGCAAGTCTGTTCATTAAAAACCAGCCTTCTACTGCCATAGAATCAGATGAGTCCATGCTGGATTTATTCTACACAAGATACGATTCCATAGGAAATCTGACCGAACCGGATCATTTCCATAAAAAGTTGAATTCTCCATATCATGAAGGCTCCCTTGTATTCTTCAATGGTAACAGGAAAATTATTTTTACAAGAAATAATTATCATGAAGGCAAGGCTGGTAGAAGTTCCGATGAAAGGATTAAAGTTATGTTGGTTACTGCTGAACTCGACAATGAGCATAACTTGAAGAAATTGACTCCCTTCCCATATAATGATCCTGAGTATTCAATCGGACATCCCAGTTTATCAAAAGATAACAACATCCTCTATTTCTCTTCAGATATGCCAGGTGGATTTGGAGGTAATGATATTTATATGTGCTACCTGGGAAACAATAAATGGGGCACACCAATTAATCTTGGTCCTTCTATCAACAGTGCGGGAGATGAGATGTTCCCATTTCTTGCAGATGAAAATACGTTATATTTTGCATCTGACGGATGGGGTGGATTTGGTGGTCTGGATATTTTCAGAGCTGAGGGATCAGGTAACAGATTTGGAAATACGGAAAATCTCGGATTCCCATTAAATTCACACAAAGATGACTTTTCTCTCGTGATTAATGAAGGCGGCAGATCAGGTTATGTTTCATCAGATCGTCCTGGTGGAACCGGAAATGATGACATATATACTTACGAAGCAAAATACTTCCAGATAGCCGGTACCGTACGGGAACTGTATTACGAGGATCCAATTGAGGAAGCTGAAGTAACTTTATTAAACGAACAGGGTTATCCTGTAGATTTCAGAGCAACTGATGAAAAAGGGCACTTCCATTTCGATGTACCATTTGATGAAACATTTTCATTTACAGCAAGTACGCCCGGTCATACTTTACAGGATGAAATCCATTATATGACTTATGATAAAAAAATTGGCAGAGATAGTATCACAATTTATTTATGGAAACATGAACTCTTTGCAGTGGGAACGCTCTTTGATCATGATACTGAAGAAACAATGCCCGATATTAACATCAGGATACATAATCTGACAGACCAGACCTATGATTCAACTATTACGGATCCTTCAGGTCACTACAAATTTTTGTTAAGAAGAAATAAAGAATATGATATCACTGTAACAAAGGAAGGTTATCTGCCAGATAGTGTACATATAAATACATTCACCATTACTGATGGGGACATACTGAACGATCTTGTATTGGAGCAAAAATTCCTGGAAAAAGTATTTGCATTTTTTAACTTTGATAAGAGCGCTGTAAAACCTGAATATTTTGCCTCTCTTGACATTATTGTCGATGCCTTACGAAGTCATCCTAATACATTCGTGCTTATTGGAGCTCACGCAGATGCGCGTGGATCGATCGAATACAACCAGGCATTGTCTGAAAGACGTGCTGAATCCACAAAAGTCTATATTATGGCAAGGGGAGTTGATGAATCCAAAATCGTTACGAGAGGATTCGGAGAATTATTGCATATCAACCGCTGTGTTGATGGCGTTAATTGTCACGAAGAAGAACACCAAAAAAACCGGAGAGCTGAGATTAAAGTGGAATATAATGGACATGAGGCTGTTAAAGAATTCCTGGAAATAGAAGTAGAACAAGAATAAAGTCTTAGAGATGAGGATTTCTCAAACGCTTGAAAAATGATTTCACGCAGAGACCGCAAACCTGCCTGCCGGACAGGCAGGG
>JBHOSY010000055.1:0-23285 GCA_042584165.1 Bacteroidota bacterium
GGGGAAAAACCATTTTTAAATAATTAAATAACTATTACAACTGGGCATAACAAGCACATGCTATGTAAAGCATAGACCTGTTGTTCAACCTTCTGTGTAAATGTAAAATAGGTAGTTACATCTATTTTGAATTCACTTCAGCACCCATCGTCTTTTAACAATTCAATGCCGTGAATGAATCTTGACACATCCAACACAACGATCACTTGTAAGAGACGATTTATGACGGCTTATTTGAAGGGATTGAGATTGAGAAGCTGTTGAGTGATTATGGGATGTTGTTTTTGATGGATAGGAGAGATGAAGAGATTTAAAATTGAGGATTAATGTGAGGGCGATGTATTTCCAAGTAGTAGGTGACGATTTTGAAAAGAGTGTATCAAAATTGTGACAAAAATATATGTGAACCCTAATAAAATGAACCAAAAAGAAATTATGGGGTCAGGTTTGGAGTAAGTTTTGATGCACATAATATGAAATATTCAGGTTCATAGCAAACGTTTTTTACAATGTCTATGTATGGTTATGTTACTAAACAAGACTTTTATTCGGTAGAATAACATCTGCTTTATAAAGACATAACCAGTTATTTATCAGGATTTTAGACCAGAAGTTAAATAAAGAATAGACATAAAAAATATCAAATAAGTTTTCTTAGGATCGTACAAAAAAGTGATTAATAATTTGTTATCCAGATTCTTTATAACTATATTGATTATCAAGTACTTATCAAGTACTGCTATGATGTTTTTTTAATAAATAATCACTTTTATTAACAAAAATATACCAGATATGAAAACTAGAATAATCTCAATTCTACTTACTATTACAATCGCATGTTCAATCCTGTCAAATTCATTGGCACAACCAAAATTTGGCAAAGCGGAAAAAGCCTGGGTAGATATGACAACCTATGAACCAGATCCGGATGCTGAGGCTGTCATTCTGGGTGACTACGGGTCCTCAGAAGTCAAATACATCCAAAATTCAGGTTTCGAGGTGGTTTTTAAAAGACACACGATCATTAAAATTCTGAATAAAAATGGCTATAAATGGGCTGATTGGATTATCAATCTTTATGAAAATAATAACGTTGAAGAAGATCTCAGGGGGCCCAAAGGATATACTTACAATGTATCTGATGGAAAAGTTGAAAGAATCAAGCTAGAAAATAAGTCTGTTTTTAGAGAAAAGTACAGTGAAAACACAAATAAGGTAAAGTTTACCATGCCCAATGTGCAGGAGGGTTCTTTAATTGAATTTACCTATACCATCATATCTCCCTATCTTTCAAGATTTCCTGGTTGGCAATTCCAGTATTCAATTCCTGTTGCTGTGAGTGAGTTTTCTACTCGGATCCCTGAGTATTATGAGTATTTAACCATGTTCCAGGGACATGAACCGATCGATGATCATCAAAAGAATATAACTTCAGGAACAATATTATGGGTTGACAAATCACGAACTGATGGTTATAGAGCGCCTGTATCAACTCAATTTGAACAGGGCTCCGTTTCGTTAAAGTTTGAAAACAACAAATGGATAGCGAAGGATGTTCCGGGATTTAATGGCGATTCATATATTCCAACACCAAAAGATTTTATGCTGCAGGTTGACTTTCAACTGGCCAGAACTCATTTCCCCAATGAAAAGATTGTAAATATCTTAAACTCTTGGGAAGAGATAGAAGAAACCTTATTGGAGCATACAGATTTTGGTAAAAGATTGGACGGTGGAAAAATCTTTGATGTTGAACTAGTTACAATTGATAAATCTGATCCACTAAAGACTATTTGTCAGATATTTGATATGGTATCACAAAAAATAGCATGGGATGGCAATAAGTGGTTCCTGACAAGTCAACCAATTAGAAAAACCTGGAAGGAAGGAGAAGGAAATTCTGCTGACATTAACCTTACGCTGATTAAATTCCTCAGGGAAGCTGGATTTCAGGCTGAATCCCTCATCTTAAGTACACGGGATAACGGCAGGGTACATCCGGTATATCCCAATATTGGGAAATATAATTATGTGGTCGCTTACCTGGAATTGGATGATAAAAAACTCATTATGGATGCAACCGATTCGGATTGCTCACCTTATTTACCGCCCAAAAGAGTTTTGAACAACAAAGGCCGGTTGATATCTAAAAATAATTCACGTTGGATCGATTTAGTACCATTACAGAAATCAAAAGAATTTACCCAGGCCGAAATCAACATCGATGCTTCGGGGATGGTGTTTAGTGAGATCATTGCAAATCAGGTGGGCTATCCATCACTGGAATTAAGGGAGGAGATCAACAGAAATGGTGAAGAAAAACTGGTTGAGAAGATCTCTGAATCACTGGAGAATTACGAGGCCTCTTCATTTGAGTACTCAGTATCTGAAGATCATTTGAAGAAAGTAAATGCGAAATATCAATTGAAATCTTATAACAGCCTGATGGTTTCTGATCAGTTAATGATGATCGATCCATTGTTCTTCGATAAAATGGAGGAAAATCCTTTTAAAGATGAGAACCGTGAATTTCCGGTTGACTTCACGTATCCTATCAATAAAACGATAAGTGTGAAAATAAATATTCCGGATGGATTTGAGATTGAGGAATTACCTGAATCGACCGCATTTGGACTGCAGGATAAAAGTGGCACTTTCAGATTTAGTGTTGCAAAACAGGATAGATCAATAAACATTACTAATTCGATTACTTTGAAAAAGACATTTTTTAATACTGAAGAATACCCGGAATTGAGAAAGTTTTTTGAATTAGCGGTGAGTAAATATGCCGAATTGATCGTATTGAAAAAAACTACTTAACATGAATTTAAGGTGATTAAGTTTCAAACAGTTATTTATATCTTTTTATTCTGGTTAAATCAAACCACCTCGCTGAGCAAATCATACAATGATATCAAAGAGCCTTCTGCCGTCATAAATTATAGCTTCACTGAATATGAAATGCTAGGCCCTGGGCGATCAATCTATCGTAGAAGCAGATCAATTACTATAAACAAACCGTCCGCTTCAAAATTCAGTAGAATGGTGATTTATTATGATAGATACAGGAAGATCAATGAGTTTAATGGTAGAATGTACGATAGTAGAGGTAACTTAATAAAAAAACTTAAAAAGTCTGATATTATTGACGTAAAAAGTTCTGATGGCAGTACACTGTATGATGATAATCGGGTAATGAGTTATGAATTTCATAATAACAATTACCCATATACTATCGAGTTTGAATTTGAAATTGAACAGAAGTCCACATATATAATTCCTTCCTGGTTTCCTTATCCGGATTGGAATGTTTCTGTAAAAGAGAGTACCTATATGATCATCACACCTCGAGGATACAAGATCAATTACAGATTGTTGAATGATTTGGCAAATCCGGAAATTATTGAGGATAATAATATAATCATGCATTGGTCAATTAAAGATTTACCTTTTCTTGAAAATGAAGATTTTAGTCCAACCTTATCTGAAGTATCTCCCGGGGTAATAGCCGCGCACAAAGAGTTTAAAATACATGGAAATATAGGAGATATGATTAGTTGGCAATCTTTTGGAAAGTTATTTAACAATTTAAATGAAGGAAGAGATATCATTCCAACCAAAACGAAGGACCAATTAAAACAGCTAACCAGTGATGCCAGTATCAAACAAAAGATTGATATGGTTTACAAGTATGTACAAAACAATACCAGATATGTAAGTATTCAACTGGGAATAGGAGGATTACAGCCTTTCCCGGCTGAGGTTGTAGACGATCTTGGATATGGTGATTGTAAAGCTTTAACAAATTATACATGCTCGTTATTGAAAGCTGTAGGGATACCCTCACATTATACATTGGTCTATGGTGGAAGTAATCCACCCGAAATTTATCCTGATTTCCCATATGACGCATTTAATCACGTTATTCTCTGCGTACCGGTAAATTCAGATACTATCTGGCTTGAGTGTACTGACCAACGATCACCAACAAATTTCCTTGGAAGCTTTACAGATGACAGATATGCATTACTGATCGCTGAAAGTGGAGGAAAGTTGGTTAAAACACCATTCTATGGACAGGAGGATAATTTACAAATTCGAAATGCAACCGTGAACATAAATAACGATGGCAATGCTACAATGAGTTGTAAAACTGTGTACTCAAATCTGCAAAGTGAGAAGATGCTTCCCATATTGTACGCTGATAACGAGGATCGCGAAGACAGGTTGTACAAAAGAATCAGGATACCGAATTTTTCAATTATTAGTTCTGAATTGATTGGGAACGAAGAGAATCCAGCTATTGAGGAAAATCTTGAACTGGCTTTACCCTCATATACAGCTAAAGTTGGGAGTAGACTTATGTTCAAACCAAATCTGATGAATAAATGGGATTTCAGCCTGGATACTGATGAGGAGCGAAAATATGATGTTATTACAACTTATGCCTACACGGATATTGACTCCATCCATTTCACTTTACCATCAGGATACGCCTTGGAAAGCATTCCAAAAGACACAATCATCACTTCCACTTTCGGATACTATGAAAACAGATATATTAAGGATGATAACTCAATCCTTTATACAAGAATTATTAAAACAAATAAAACAAGGAAACCAAAAGAACACTACCCGAATCTGGTTAAATTCCTGAACGGAATTTCTCGTAATGATAATATGAGTATTATATTGAAAAAGAGATAGTTGTGTATTGAATCTTTTTGTATGATAGAACTTTCTTTCTCAACATCTTATAACTACAAATATTAGTATTTACACCAGATGTGATCCGATAAGAACTTTTCAACCATAAAAATATCTTATATAAGGGGGATTTTTGACAATGCAGAAAAAATAAATCATATAAAGTAAAATTATCACTCAACAAGATTATTGAACCAGAATGTTGACTATGAATGATAATTAAAAGGTGATTATAATGATAATATCAACTCACAGAAATGGGAAATAAGATATATGAATTGTATAAAATCTACCTGAAAATGAACGGAATAAAAATAATGCTTATTCCTCTATTTATATTTCATTCATATAATTCACTTGGGCAAGGGGATTCTAAATATGGATATATTATTACTACTAAAAAAGATACTGTAAATGGGTTTATTAGATACTCAAAGGAATCTAGCAATTATATTAACTGTATATTTAAAGATGGGCTATATTATTTAGAAAGAAGCTACTCCCCTGAAGAAATTCTAGGATATGGGATTAATAATGACAAACATTTTCAATCATTTAATATTCATGACACCGATAAGGAAGCGCCCACAAATGTATTTCTTGAAATATTAATAAGTGGAGAAGTATCATTATTCCGATATGGAAATCGATTTTTTATCTCAAAGTCTAATCTCGGACTCGCTGAGTTATTAGTTAAAGTTTACGATACCAAATTTGGTGGCACAGATTCTAAACGAGAAGTAAATCTTTATAAAAGTGTACTTAAGGCCTATTTATCTGATTGTGAGCAAATCGATAATAATGTAAGGAAATCAACTCTTAATGAGCAAACTTTAGTTAATCTAATCTTAGACTATTATCGGTGCACTGGCGATTATTATACACTCCATAAAAGTGCTTTGCCATGGACAAATTTCAACTTTGGACTGGGGTTTGGTATTTATGCATCAAGAATTAATACAGGTTCTGTAAAATTTGATTATCCTGTTCTTGAAAAGTTAAATTGTGGATTGAATCCAACCGTTGGATTGAACCTTGATATCAGTTCACCAAAAATATCGCGACGATTATTATTTAATACTGGAGCATGGATTACTTCTTTTAAGACCTCCAGCTATTTTTTTATGACGTTTGATAGTCAAACGAATCATTATGACCTTAATTTTAATACAACATACTTGGTAATTCCAACTGTATTTAAATATGTATTTTCTGAAATGAGATTCAGACCGTTTTTAAAAGGAGGATTAGGACATTACTTGATACTTAGGAAGGAGTGTCAGAATTATATGGAGCTTGAACTGGATAATGGTACAGTAAATACTGCTAGATTGTCTGATATGCCCATTGGAAATTATCAGATTGGATTATCATGTGGGATAGGATATGAAGGTGTAATCATGAATAAACGACTACTAGCTTTGGAAGCTAAATTCGATTATGGGAATGGGTTGTTTTCGTCAAGTGAGTATAATAGTACATATAATCTATATCTATTATTGCACTTTTATTTAAATCAATAAGCTGTGGAAAGGGTAATTTTAGGATTATTACCATTATTATTAATTTTTGGCTGTATAAAAGAAACACCTGATCCAAGATCTTATCCAAGGATTAGAACACTTCCAGTAACAAATATTACGGAGGAGGGTGCTACATTCAATGCTACTTTAATATCTGTGACTAATGAACCTATAATTGAGAATGGATTCGTATGGGACACCTTGGAAAATCCTTCTTTAAATTCAGAGCACATAACTATTACAGAAGTAATTGAATCTGATCATTTCAATGCCATAATTAAATCTACATTATTACCTGGTGAAAACTATTATGTTAAAGCCTTTACACGGACAAACACACATATCGTTTTTGGAGATGAAATATCTTTTATCAGCGAAGGGAGTTATGGGCCAACGATTTCAGATTTTCATCCTAAAAAAGCTACCCCTGGTGATACAATTATAATATCAGGATCGTCCTTTAGTAACTTGATTAAATCTAATATCGTGAAGTTTGAGCTGATACAAGCTGAAGTAATTGATACAAATGACAAAATCATTAAGACAATTGTTCCGAAAGGTATGTTAAATCAAAAGTCTTACATATCAGTTAGTGTTGGGGATAAAACATCTGTTACACTAGAAAAGTTCGAGTTGGCTGCACCAAAGATTTTAGATTTCTTCCCAAAATTAGGAACCTTGGGAGATACTGTAACGATATTTGGAAAATCTTTCATCAGTAATGTAGATCAAATCCAGGTTAAATTTAATTCTATTCAAGCACCTATAATTAATGCATCTTCAGATTACCTAAATGTTCTTGTTCCACTAGAACTTAACAAACCTCAATCAAAAGTCAGTGTGAAAATTGGCAAGGATATATCAGTATCTGATTCATCCTTTCACCTAACAAAACCAACGCTATTGAGTTTGTCACCTGATTTTTCGAAGATTAACGATACAATCAGGTTAACAGGAGAAAATTTTAGTTTATTTCCAGAAGCTAATAATGTATATTTTGGAAATTACAAAAGCAGTGTTCTAAAGTCAACGAAATCAAAATTAACAATAGTTGTTCCTAAGCACGATGGATATACTGGAATGATCCGTAAAGTTCCTCCTGTGATTGTCTCTCTTTCAATTGGAGGTATTGTAAGTTATAAAAACCTTGAATTCAACTATCTCTCTCCTGTGATTACTTCTATGTCTCCAACAACAGTCGCCATTGGAGATACTTTAACCATATTTGGAAAAAAAATATTGCCATTTTATGATGAATGGTATATAGAAACAAATTTTGTTGAATCTAGAATAATCGAGATATTAAATGATAAAATAACAATTATTATTCCAAGCGGAATTTCTATGGAGTATTCTAATATTCGGTTTTATACAAATTATTACTACAGATCATATTGGAACTACTTAAGTTTTGAAGAATAAAAATATATTTAATACACATAGTAAGAGATACTTTTATTTTAGGATTTACTTTTTGAAAAGTTAATAATTGAAGGTATAATTGAGTATGAATATTCAGAAGGGTGGTGAACTATCCCCAACAAACACATAAACCCAATACCTTCTGAACTGCTTCCAAATAAGTTCAGGATGATTTTCAAGTTTTCTTTCTACCAATTAACTTCATACTAATAAATCGGCACTGGGTTTATGTACCGACCGCCGTTCTCGACAATTTAAATTGAAATCAAAATTTATGTTTTTTTCTTCAAATTTGTCGATTAGATGTTGTTGATCAGTGTGTCAAATAAAATTTACACATAATTTATAAACATGAAATCCATTTGCAAAGCAGTATTTCTTATGATTGTTGCTATTGCTGTATTGAGTTGCCAAAAGGAGGAAGGCTCAGTTGATGAATGGAATTGGGAGTTCTTAGGTAAACCAATGGGAGATTCCGAAGTGTATACCATAACTATTCATCCCGAAGATGACGGTTTGTGGTTTGTTACTTCAGGGAGGGGTATTTATGTGACTAGAAATGGTGGGAGTAGTTGGGAAAACCATTTTACAGGATTCACCCCAGCTTTGGAAATAGACCCAAATGATCCCTCAAGCATATTTGTTGGTTCGGAAACGGAAATGTATCTATCAATAGACTATGGGCAGAATTGGAGACATATCAGTTCATTCCAAAAGTATATTCAATCTATTCTGATAAGTGAGATTGATAATTCAGTTTATGTTGGACTCCGTTGGGAAGATAGTGAGATAGCAAATGGAATCTTCAAATCCAATGACATGGGGGAGACATGGGTTCATTATTCATATAATGTGGATGCAAAAGGACTTATTCCCTGGGATATTGAAGAAGATTCAGAGAATCAAAAGCTATACATTGCAACAGAAATTTATGATCATCCGCAACCATATCATCCTCCATTTTTGAGATCATCAGATGGCGGTATTACTTGGGAAGATATTTCCGGGTCTTTACCATGGCATGCAATCAAAATCCAGGTACATCCGCTTACACATGATGTGTATGTTTTAACTGAAGGGCCCGGTTTATATTATTCATCAGATTTCGGTGATCACTGGCAATACCTGGGGAATCAATTTTGGCTTGAATTTATCATAGACCAAAACAATCCTCAAAGATTTTGGGGAGGGAATCATACTTCAAATCAAAGTTCAGGAGGAGTATTTCTATCCAATGATGGAGGGAATAATTTTGAATTTATAGGATTGTATGGTCATATTGTCAGCAGTCTTTGTCTGGATGGAAACAGTGCATCATTGTATGTCGCGTCTTACGGGAGTGGGATATTTATACTTAAATAACTGCCGAGAACAATGTATATAAAAAATAGGCGAAATAGCAGTAGCATCAAAGATTATAGCCCGCTTCAACTTTTGTATAGCATGATAGTTATGAAGCGTGCAATCGCCTACTTTTCATATACTCACCGTTCCCTTCAAGGCAAAATATAAGGACAATAACCTAAAACTAATTTAAAATGAAAAGACGTGTTTTTTTTAGATTGACAGGAATATCGGCAGTATCTACTATAGTGCCCAATGTTTTTGCACACGAGGCAAAAGAAAATGTTACAAATAAAAAAACATTGACTAATCCTTTTGAGACAAAAGGAAAGTGGTACAAAGCTGCCTTACATGTGCATACTACCAGCAGCGATGGGGATGTGGATGCGGCAACACGTTTAAAACAATACAGAGATAAAGGATTTGAAGTAGTGGCAATAACCGATCACAGAACAACCAATGATTTATCTGGCTTTACTGATAAGAATTTTTTAGCATTGAGCAGCATAGAGTTTCATCCAAAAACCTATTCGGGGGCACCTACACATCATTTTCTTGGATACGGATTACCACATCCTTATAAATACGACAATAGTTTATCGGCACAAGAGATAATAGATGATATAAAAAGAAAAGGGGCAAAAGTATTTTATGCGCATCCATACTGGACCGGACATACTTATGTTGAAATGACAGAAGTGTCGGGATATTTAGGTGTTGAGGTGCATAACGAAGTTTGCGAAGGTGCCAATAGTGGTGCCGGGCATGTGCATTGGGATCAGTTGTTGAACAATGGATATGTTTTGTCGGGTTTGGCAACTGATGATGTACACAAGAGTAGCGAGGTAGGAAAAGCGTGGACGATGATAAAGGCTGCTAAATTAGACGATAAAAGCATACTGGAGGCACTCGAAAATGGTTGTTTTTATGCTTCAAAAGGTCCTGAAATAAAAAATTACCAAATAGGCAGGGATATGAAAATTAAAATAGAATGTTCCCCGGTTAAAAAAATTGCATTTAGAACAAGCGGTGCCGGAAATGGTATAGTTTTTAAGGCAGAAAATGGAGAGGATTTGCAAACTGCTGAATGGGATTTGAGCAAGAAGAAACCCATGTGGATAAGGTGTGAAGTAACAGATAAAGATGGTAATACCGCATGGACAAATCCTATTTTTCTAGGAAGCTCAAAGTAAACTATCTTTTAGTAAGATAAAGGACAGTAGAGTAAGAAGAATAAAACTATCGAAATAGCCCAGAAGCGAACATTTTGTATATGTCAGAGCGGGTTCTGTGGGTATTTGAAAGTTCATCATTCGCCCGAACATTGTAGCGGATAGAAAGAGAAATCTCACGTATTCCGCTCCAACATATACAATTTACCGTTGGGGTCAATATTTTTTCATAATTATGAGATCGTTATTCTTAATACTTTTAATATCAATCATTGCTCATTCATGCAATACTGAAAAAATCTGAAATTACTCAAGAGATAGTATTCTATTTAAGTTCGGATGATATAGAAATCAATTCAGACTTTGAATATGTTGTAGACAACTTAAAGGAAATGTATGCTGAGAAAGATATTCCCGTAATAGTAATTAGCGATAGGGTGTATAAAAATGATTATAAATGTGTTATATTTTTGTCATGTACTAAAAGAACACTATATAAAAAATAATAATTCATTGAATTATGAACAACAAAAAGAATGGGATATCACGGTCAAATTTTCTAAAAACTTCGGGTATTATGTTAGGCGGCATTGCTATCCTACCCAATTATTCCTGTTCAGGAAATTTGATGTCAGATGACAAATTAAATATTGAAGGCAGGACGGATTATACAATTGTTCATCCTACCAATGCTGTTTCAATAGAAAAGGAAGCAGCAAAGCAACTCCAACAATATTTGTCAAAGATGTCGAAGATAGCTCTTCCCATTGTTGAGGAAGGTGAGCACAAAGTCAAAAATGCAATATACGTAGGGAATACCGATTACGCGAAGGCCAGGGATATTGATTTCGAACAGTTAAAGAAAGATGGGTACACTTTTAAACGCTTTGACAACAATTTTGTTATCGCAGGGGGCTCTGAAAGTGGGATTCTTTATGGAGTTTATTCTTTGTTGGAATCTATAGGTTTTAGAAAATATACTTCTGATGATGACGTGCAAATTCCAAAGGGAAATGAGATTACTTTAACCAAAAACGACATAATAGTACCGATTATAAAATACCGGACAACATCCTATTACGATGCGCGTAATCCGGAATATGCTAGTTGGCACAAACTTTCTTCGAGGGATACATGGGGTTTATTTGTTCATACTTTTGAAGTTTTGGTACCCCCTAAAGAATATGGCAAAACACACCCGGAATACTTTTCCCTTATAAATGGCAAACGGAATCCTGTTACCCAGTTGTGCCTTTCGAATGAGGAGGTCTTTGATACGCTTGTTACCGAGCTTAAAAAAAGAATTGCTAAAAATCCGAAAGCTACGTATTGGTCGGTAAGCCAGAACGACAACGATAAGTATTGTCAATGTGGACCCTGTACAAAGCTGAATGAAAAATACGGGGGCGTGCCCAGCGGTTCAATAATATGGTTCGTGAATAAAGTGGCCAGGGAAATTCCCGATAAGGTCATTTCTACTTTGGCTTATTGGTATACCCGATCCGCGCCAAACAATATATCGATAGAGCCCAATGTCAACATCATGCTATGCAATATTGAAAGTACTCGTGAAAAGCCTGTTTTTGATACCGATCCGGCTTTTACAAGTGATTTGCAAGATTGGGGAAAGATTAGTCAGGACATCTTGATTTGGGACTATAACATCCAATTTGCCAACCCGGTCAGCCCATTTCCCAACCTTCATACCATAGGGCCCAATATCAAATTTTATACAAATAATAATGTAAGGTCCTTGTTTATGCAGGCAACTGGTCAAAAAGGTGAATTTGGACACTTAAGAGCCTATCTCATTTGTAAACTGATGTGGAATCCTAATGCTGATCCCAATGCTATTATCAACGATTTCTTAAATGGTTATTACGGAACCGCCGGACCCTATATCGGACAATACATCGATACTATGCGCCAATCGTTGCTTAAGAACGATTTCAAATTGAAAATTTTTGGAGACCCGAGGGATGCAATGGATAATTACTTGTCAGTGGATATGATGAAGGAATATAAACGATTGTTCGACAGGGCCGAAGAAGCCGTGGAAAAAGATCCCAAATTGCTCACACGCGTCCAGGAAGCTAGATTGCCTCTTATGATCGCGGAGATCCAAATTGCCGGTCAGGTTAAAATCGATATGCCCCGTAGTTTTTATAAACACTCCAGCAGCGGTATGGTGATCCCAAAACAAGAAATGAAAACACTGGTAAACCTGTTTGTGGAACGCGCCAAGGAAACGGGAATCGTCAGGATAGGGGAGCGAGCTATAACCATTGACGATTATCAGGAAAATTTCAAGAGAATCTACGCCAGGATGGATAAAATGGATAAAGCGATATCGTTCAAGAAAAAAATAATTCCGATTACCACTCCCAGTAAAGGATCTGCAAATGTAGAGCGCTTGACCGACGGTGTTTTTGGGTCGTTCGAATCATGGAGGTTCCCAGATAAAGACGTTAACTGGGTCGCTTACAAAGGGGTACACATGGATTTTGTTCTTGATCTGGGCGAAGTGATGCCCGTAAAGTCTATAGAAATGGACTTTCTCAATGTGCAGGCGCAAGCCAATTGGCACCTTTTAGTTCTGCCCAAATATGTAACTTATACGACTTCTGTTGATGGTAATACATATAGTACGGCCATAAAAATCACAAATCCCCATAATCCTAATCCCGCAGAAAACCCAGATATTGTTAGAATTCCATTTCAATCTTTCTCAGCAGCTATCGATAATAGGAAGGCCCGTTATATAAAAGTACATGCAGAGAGTCTTTTACGAATGCCTTCCTGGCATATAAATGCTGGAAAACCTGCCATAATTTATTCTGATGAAATCGTAGTTAGATGAAATAGGACCACCTTTTTAAACTTAAATAAACTTGGGAAGGGTGTAAAAATAATGAAGTGGTTTAAATATTATGAAATGCAAAAATATAATCTTCTGTAAAATCACAAAACAAATCATCCTGATAGCCTTGGCATACTCAGGCAGTTTAACATAAGTAACGGTATCAGTTTTACGAGATTTTGTATGTAGATAATAATCTCCGTCAATCACCTGAAGGTTCTCAGTAGTAAGAGAAAGAAGATCGGAGATCCTGAGAGCACAGGTACAACCGAAGACGAAAATATCTTTGATCCGTTGTAACTTATCTGACAGCTTCAGTTCAATTTCCCGATCATTAATCAATCGGGATAACTGATCTGGATTCAAAGTAATGATTGGTACTAGTTCCCAGGGAACATACATAGATTTATAATAATCCCCGATATTCAATCCTTTGTCATTTTTCAGATAAGAGAAGAAAGTATGAAGAGTCTTGATTTTACCCGATACTCCGTTATCGAAATTGTTACAATCATTGTATAGATAGTCAGTGAACTGCAGATAAAATTGTTTGTAATAATCTTTGATCTCATTGTTCCGAACAACGGAGTAATATTCAACGGTAATTACTTTCAACGGAAACTTTTTCAGCTTTGAAAAATTTGCAAGATGCATCCTGAGAGTCCGGTATCCTTTCAGTGTTGAATCCCGGATGAGTGTTCCATCTTTTTTCAGCCTGATTCCCAGTTCAGTTTCAGAGATAAATAAATCGAACAGCTCGATGAAAGTATAATTGGTGATTTGCGGCATTTTAACCGCGCAAGAATCAATTTTTAATACCTGGTTAAGCTTCTCAACCAGGATCCGATTAGAAGGTGTTATACCTTCGCAAATCAAATCATTGTGAATTCGGTATATTTCACCTTCGAGTTTGTTCAGGATTTTATTGATTGAATCGCCCTGTTTAAGAATAGGAGATGACTTGACCCTTTGCTTACTTTTATTCCAGAATTTGGGATGTACTTTCTGTCGGGAAGAATATGATAGTTTACCCTGTGGATAATAAAACCGAAGGATGATCCTTGTTTCTTTTTTACAGTGAGAATCATACAGATAGAAATTTGCTGTTGCCATGATGTTAACAATTTGGTTAGTGTAACACTCGGCTGTGAATACTATTGTGGACAACGATATGGCTGAATATCTGTCGAACAAAGAAAGAATGATCAGAAAATATCTGAAAGAATAGATGTTATGCAATAGCAGGGTAGGAGTAATATGAAGAAGTATTGATATGTCAAAAATTCGGAGATATATTACTCAGAATATCAGGTAATTTATGGGCAAAATCAATTTCCAATTGGTATTTAACCACTGACAAATGTGCGAATAAAAATGATTCATACATTGTTGCCTATATAGATTTTATGGACACTTAAATATTCTTGGAGAAAAAGACAGGTCAAATATCTATTGACATAATTTCCATTAATAAATTATTCGTTCTATTTTTGTACTCCGAAATGGAACGATTTTCAATGTCCGATGGTGTAACTGGCAACACGTCTGATTTTGGTTCAGAAGAGTCCAGGTTCGAGCCCTGGTCGGACAACAAAATCCCGGTTAAGTGTACCGGGATTAATTATTTTTCTTTAAACCCGGTCTGATTTCTAAATGGCGCCTGTAAAGATCTTCTCTGGAACCAACTCCCGGTATCTCGCTGAAAAAATCGCGCAACAATTCGGCAAACCCCTCGGTTCGTTAACTATGCAAAAATTTGCTGATGGAGAATTATGTCCGGTGTTTACGGAATCTGTCAGGGGATGTGACGTGTACCTGATTCAATCCACCAATGCCCCTGCAGAAAACCTGATGGAACTGCTGCTCATGGTGGATGCTGCCAGAAGGGCGAGTGCTAAAAATGTGACAGTAGTTACACCCTATTTTGGATATGCCCGGCAAGACAGGAAAGATAAACCGAGGGTGTCAATAGCTGCCAAATTAGTAGCTAACCTGCTAAATGCTGCAGGAACGGATGGCCTGATGACCTGTGATTTGCATGCTGGTCAGATTCAGGGATTCTTTGATATGCCAGTACATCATCTTGACGGATCCTATATTTTCATACCATACATTAAAACCCTGAGATTGAATGATCTTGTGTTTGCTGCCCCGGACGTTGGTGGGACAGGAAGGGCCCGTGCTTTCGCAAAGCATTTTGCAGTGGATATGGTGATATGTGACAAATACAGGAAACGTGCCAATGAAATCGCATCAATGCAGGTTATTGGTAATGTGGAAGGTAAAGATGTGGTGATTATTGATGATATAATCGATACAGGAGGCACACTAACCAAAGCTTCAGATATCATTCTGGCTGAAGGCGCAAAATCTGTTAGAGCCATATGCACACATCCACTTCTTTCAGGAAATGCATTTGAAAATATCGAAAATTCTTCGCTGGAAGAAATTGTCGTGACAGATACTATACCATTGAAACGGGATTCAGCCAAAATACGTGTTTTGACTGTTTCGGATCTATTTGCGAAAGGAATTAGAAAAACCCATAATCACGAATCGATAAGTTCCCTGTTCATTCAGTAGACTGAGTAATAACTGTTGTTGCTTGTATAAAATATTTATCCGGGTTAATCAATAGCATAATGGGGAACCAATCCGAACTCCGCTTACTACAATCAATATCCTTCGTGTATTCCTTGTGTTCTTTTTTGATTATTGTTGCAGCATTCATTTTAAGTTTAGGAATTAGCAATTAATTTCGGAAGAAGAATTATTCAGGTATCCAATATAATGAAAGAAAGCACTAAAAATACACTAATCCTTGGGATTGGAAATGACATTCTGACGGATGATGGGATAGGACCGAAGCTGGTTCAGGAATTACAGAAAGAAATCAATCATCCGGATATCGTTTTTGATACGGCTGCAGCTGGTGGGCTTGAGATCCTGGAAATAATAAAGAATTTTAAAAAAGTGATTATAATTGATGCGATTAAAACTAAGGATGGAATCCCGGGGACCATATACTATTTAACACCATCACATTTTAAAGAAACCCTGCACATTTCAAGTTTTCATGATGTTAACTTTCTAACGGCACTTGAACTCGCTGAAGAGTTAAGCATTCCCGTTCCATCCCAAATTGAAATCATTGCTATAGAGATACTTGAAGACCTGACCTTTTCAGCTGACTTCAGTCCGCCCATTGCTGAAAAGTATCCTGACATACTGTCGGAAGTTATGGGATCAGTCCGGAAATTTATTTCAGGCGCGTAGCATACTGGAACAATACAAAAAGGGATAAAGACCTTTTCAGATCCTCATCCCTTACACTAATAAAAAGGACTTTGACTGAATTCGATATTGAATTACAGAATTTTGTCCTTTCTTTTTTAAGTAAACAAAGTATATAACCTACGCTCCAATTTCTTTCACTTCATATTCAACCTCACTGAATAAACCATCGATCTGGGCCAGTACCTGTTCGTCAGTAAAATGACGACCTTTGATAGCCGATGAAGGGCAGGCAGCTACACACACACCACATGCTTTACACAGTGCACTGATAACGACACTATGTTTTTCTTTTTCATTATATTCAATGGCGCTGTAGGGGCAAAGATCATTACAGAATCGACACCCGGAACATAGATCTTCGTTAACCTCGGAATATAATGCATCCACTTCAATCTTACCTTTTGCTATCCTTGCAAGGATCCTGGCGGAAGCTGCTCTTGCCTGTGCAACGGTATCAGGGATATCTTTTGGCGCAACACAGGTGCCGGCAATAAAAATGCCATCAGTAGTAGTTGCAACAGGTTCCAGTTTTGGATGACTTTCGATAAACCAGCCATCCTTATCCTGGCTGATATTAGTAGTATGCGCAATTTCATGTGCGTCATCTCGTGCTTCCATACCTACCATAAGAACTATCAGGTCAGCTGGAATTTCAATATGTTCTCCTGATAACCGTTCGTTGACTTCAATCAGCATTTCACAGTCATCTTTAGGACCCGCTTTGTGAATTACCGGTCTGTTTTCCTTATCATACATCAGGAACAGCGTCTTGGCTGCTGAAGATTGTCGGTAAAAATCTTCATGACCTTTGCCAAATGCATGCATATCTATATATACATCTGAAACATATGATCCCGGATTAGCTGTTTTGATTTCATGTGCATATTTCAAGGCAGTCATACAGCACACTCTTGAACAATATGTATGGAATTCTTTATTCCGACTTCCCACACAATGTATTATGGCTACATATTTTGGTATTTTACCTTCCTTGGTTTCTACCTTCCCAACTCGAAGCATTTGTTCTAATTCGAATGAAGTAATTACATTGGGTAGTTTTCCATAACCAAAATGTGTAATTCGGGACGCATCAAACTCTTTGAATCCGGTACACACGGCAACATTACCTATTTCCACACCAAGTGGAGCTTTTTCACTTTCTGATTTGCCATTACTATTCTGGATATTGGCTTTAAAATTCCCAACAAATCCTGCAAGGTCGATTACTTTAGACTCAAGATGAACCTGTATATTTTCGTGATTGATTGTACGGGTAATTCTTTCAGTAAGAAGATCCCGTGCAGAATACAGGTATGGAGCTGTTAAATCAATGCGGGCTATATTGCCTCCAAGATGATTATCCTTTTCAACAAGGTGAACGTTGTACCCGGCGTCGGCAAGTTCCAGGGCAGCTGTCAATCCGGCAATACCGCCTCCAATAACCAGTACATTGGGATTCATATCTGCGGTGATACTTTCCAGAGCCTCATGCTTTTCAACCCGCAGGACCGCAGCATGAACAAGCGCCATGGCTTTTTTAGTTGCTTCTTCCATATCAGTGTGAACCCAACTGCACTGCTCGCGAATATTAGCCATCTCCAGCAAATACTGGTTAACACCGGCCATACTTAAAGCTCTTCGAAATGTACGTTCGTGCATATTCGGGCTACATGCAGCTACTACAACACGCTCCAGTTGATTTTCTTTAATATCCTGTGTGATCATTTCCTGCCCGGGATTGGAGCACATATATTTATAGGTTTTAGCAAGTACAACATTAGGAAGCGTGGAAGCGTAATTAGCTACTGCATCAACATCCACCACTTTGGCGATGTTTGTTCCACAACTGCATATATAAACGCCGATTCTACTGTTTTTCGTTGTTACCATAATTAACTTGACTTAAACTGAAAGTGGATTTGTCAATGATTCCTGTCTTAAATACGCTGCTTTACGTACAGCGGCAAAATACATTGCCAGGGGCCGGTAGACCAGATGCGCCCACTTACTGAATGGCATCCTGAGCAACCACGGTACAACAGCCATCAAATGAATCACATAGGTGTAATTTGCAATAACATATAACCCGGTTCGATGGAAAATATGTTGTGCTACCCCGGTAATTACTATGAAGAATAACAAAACAATAAATGCCCAGTCAGTACTGTGTGATTTTTTATACTGGACATAATTTTTCTTTAAGGTACGGCTGCGAATAAAATAAATAGTACCTACCAGCAGTCCTACTGTAGCGAGATAACCAAAAATATGGGCCGACCATTGAATTTCCGGCCCTGATTGAAACGGTTCAATGAATACCATTACCATCAACAACATAGTAACATATCCAAGCATGAGTCCCAGGTGTACCAGCCAGGGCATATTAAACTTTTCCTTATTAGTACGCTCACATTCTGCGTACCTTTTCTGTGTAAAGAAATGCCATGGAAGTTCATAAAATTCTTTCAGATAAAGCCACCATGGAATTGGATATGTTTTACCCTTAATCATCGTGAAATACCACATACGGAGTGCATTAATCAATAAGAAGAAAGCCATGATCCCTCCGATAGTCAGGTCAAATTTGTGAATGAACTGACTGGGGAGAAATGCCCCTGCGCCATCATAAATCTGAATGTTTCCTCCTGAAAATCCATAAACCATTAGAAAAACACCTGTCAATAAAGCTATTGCCGTAATTGTAAGTATTTCACTCGCTCTTGATTTAAAGAATTGCGCAGCGATACCGGTTATATCATAACGCGAAATCAGCCATCTTCGTAAGCTCATCATGGTTTCTCCCGGATCAGCTTCTCTTGGGCATTGTTCTGAACATTGGCCGCAGTAATAACAGAGCCATGGTTCAAGCGTGGTTTCAATTCGCTCCGCAATACCCATTTGCAATTGCCGCATTGATTTTCGGGGAAATTTAAATAGATCATCAGCATGTGAACATACTGTAGAACAATCCCCGCATTGATAACATAATTGAACGTCTTCAGCACCAAATCGGTCAAGCTCGTCAATGAAACCTGGATTTACTCGAATTGCCATATTGACTTCCTTAAATTGTGTGTAAAGTTTTTGCTCTTTCTTCAATATCACTAAGGGAAAGACTACTCATACTACCAATTCCTTTTCCGCTTGTCATGCTTCCCAAAACTCCCGCGGCTACTGCCGAGGCTTGTGCAACTGTATCAGGGATATCCTTGGGTGCCTGGCACATACCGGCTACGTAAATACCTCCTTTATCAGTATCGGTTGGACTACCATTATAATCCAATTCAGAGAACCAACCATCAACATCTCTCTGAACACCCAGCATCCTGCTGAGATCTTCAGTTTCAGGAGATGGGATCAATCCAACTGCCAGCACGACCATATCCACCTCAAATTCAACCAGTCTGTCGTTGAAAATATCCTCGCCGCGAACTATCATCTGATCTTTATTCATACCCACTGAAGCAGAATGTCCTCGAATTACAAAGGTCCCTTCATCTTTAATGCGGTCGGCAAATTCTTCATACCCTTTACCAAATGCCCGCATATCAATATAAAATTCATATACATTCACATTCGGGATCTTTTCCTTGACCAGGTGGGCGAATTTCAGAGAATACATGCAACATACACGTGAGCAGTAAGCATTGTATTTTTTATCTCTTGATCCCACACAATGAATAATAGCCACACTCCTGGGTGGTATACCTTCAGGAGAAAAAACCCATTCCTCTTCATCCGTTTTTCGATTGTATTGGGCTGTTTTGGTAACGATCCTTCCGCCAGTAGAACCAGAAGCATTGGTAAGCCTTTCAAATTCAAGAGAAGTGAGTACGTTTGGATATAATCCATATCCGTACTTTTCAATCTTTCTAACATCAAGCAATTCATAGCCAGTAGCAAGGATAATGTTCCCAACCTCAATATCAACTGTTTTGTCCTTTTCAAGGAGATCTATACAATCTTTCGGGCACTTTCTAAGGCATACTCCACATTTTTCTCCTCCTGATTGAACATACCTGCAACGTTTCTCATCTATCAGATAGGCATTGGGTACTGCCTGGGGAAATGGAATATAAATGGCTTTCCTTATGGATATCCCGGCATCGAATTCACTATCAACCTTCTCCGGACAAGCTTTTACACAAAGATCACAGGCTACACATGAATCAACATCTACACGTCGTGCTTTTTGTTTGATCTTCACCCTGTAGGAGCCTGGTTTTCCACCAACAGAAATTACTTTGGACAATGTCATCAGATTGATCATGTCATGTTGGCCTACATCCACCATTTTTGGTGTAAGGATACATGCTGCACAATCAAGTGTTGGAAATGTCTTATCGAACATGGCCATATGACCTCCGATAGTTCCACTCTTTTCAACCAGATACACTTGCTTACCGGCATTTGCAATCTCCAATGAAGCCTGAATTCCAGCAATACCGGCCCCAATTACAAGGGTTGCATGATTAACAGGATTACCTCCCGGCACAGCAGCAAGTGAAAATGGTACACCCATCGTAGCACAGGCCACGATGGCTTTGGCACGATCAAGTGAAAATCCATTTTTTGCTCCATGTTCCTGGAATGATGCCAGACGAACCTCATCAGTATTACCTCCGATGTTGGCTACTGCTTTAGTAAATATTGGTTTATAATAACCCGGTAAATCACCTGCAATAACAACCCTGTCAAGGTTGCTTGCTTGTAATAGCTTACTAAGTCTTTTTTCATCGAGACGGGGTTTTACTCCTAAATTCCTTACTGTCTCGACTTCCGGAAGGTTTGCAGTATATTTTTCGATAGCATCAAAGTTACCGTTACACTGATCATTGAGTTGGCAGAAAAAAACTCCGGTTCTCATAATATTTTTTATTATAGTTTACTTTCCGTATTATTAATTTCTTGTAATGCTTTGTAACAGTTCTCCATCTTCGTCATGAATTTCAACGATCAAGGGCATTTCTCCGGGTAAACTGTGTGTAGCACATGAAAAACAGGGATCGTAAGCTCTAAAGGCCATTTCGATCATATTCAGAATACCATCTGTAACTTCTGTTCCTTTTTTAATCAGACCCTGGGCAGCTTTTTTGATGGACATATTAATTGCTGCATTGTTGTTAGTGGTCCCAACGATGATATTGACCTTGGTTACAATTCCCTTTTTATCTGTCCAGTAATGGTGTGTTAATGTACCTCTTTGGGCTTCTACAGTATCCACACCTTCACCTACAATCGATTTGATAGGAGTTCGTAACTCATTTCCGGTTATATCCGGATCTTGGGCCAGTTCAAGACAATGCTCAGCGGAATAAAGTAACTCAATAAGTCGTGCCCAGTGCATTGCCAGGGTAGCATGAACAGGTTTCCCCCCTAAAACACCATACATTCTTTCATATTCTTTTTGTGCAAGGGGAGTAGCCATGCCATCTGAGGCATTAAGCCTGGATAAAGGCGTGGCATGATAAATACTTGAATCCTGTCCGTCTATCAATCCTTTCCATCCGATTTTCTTCAGATAAGGAAATTTGAGGTAACTCCAGGGCTCAACGTGTTCCGCCACATAATCCTGGTATTCAGCTGGAGCATATTTATATAACTCTGCTCCTTCCGTATCAACTACCCTGATCTTTCCATCATAGAAATTCACCATATTGTTCTCATCCACAAGGCCCATGGAGTGCAGTTTCAGTGCATAAGGCCCATTGAGTATGATATCAACATATTCCTTGTTTTCGAGGACCACATCTTCAAAGATTTTCAGGGAGAACTTGGCGAATTCTATGAAACCTTCTGATTTTGTAACAATATCATCCCGTTCTTCCTCAGTTAATCCCTTTCTAACTCCTCCCGGGACATTCATTACCACCTGTGTTTGATGGCCGCCTAGTAAGGCCTGGATTTCCTGTGCAATCCGGCGTTGTTTAATCACTTCTTTGCCGATATCCACACCAACTTTTCCGATAACCCCAAGGATATTCCTCTCAGCTTTAGGTGCCTTAGGTCCAACAACAAAGTCAGGAGCTCCCAGGGCATAAAAATGAGCAATATGGCTATGTACGAAATGGGCCATATAAAAAAGTTCTCTTAATTTTTTTGCAGTAGGAGGGGGTTTCACACCAAACACTGCATCTACAGCTTTGCCCGAAGCCATATGATGACATCCAGGGCAGACTCCACATATTTTAGCCACAATCATTGGCAGGTCTTCAACGGGTCTTCCTTCGCAGAACTTTTCAAATCCCCTAAGCTCAGGAACCTGGAAATATACATTTTTCACTTCCCCATTTCCATTCAGGAAAATTTCGATCTTACCATGTCCCTCTAATCGGGTGATAGGGTCTATTGTAATTCTCTTTGTCATGATACTGTTCTTCTAATAAATGATACAGGAAGACTATAACGATAAAACGTACCGGCCGGATCAACCAAGTCTTCAATAACTTTATCAATTGCTTCCGGTTCTTTCTCATCAATGATGCTGGCTATTGCTGACATCATTTTAGCGCCCGGATCTGATACATCCGGTGTGGGCCCATAGCAGCCCTTACATGGTGAATTACCTTTTATACACCGATAATCGCAACCTGTCCGGGTGGTTGGCCCCATGCATAGAATGCCTTGTTCCATAAAACAAGTTTTGCCATCATCGACGATTTCCCAAGGTCGATAGAATTTGGTAATCTTCTTGTTTTCACTTTTTTCCCGGATACATTCATCACATTGTGCTTTGGTTCCGGCACCAATTACAGAACCTTTTGGTGGCAACTCAGCACCTGTAACAACAGCCATGAATACTTCAACCAGTCTATCCGTCTGAGGCGGGCATCCTGGAATGAAATAATCAACATCTGTTACATCAGCCAGTGTACGTACATCATTATAAAATTCAGGAAGATCCAGAACTCCTTCTTCAACTTCATATTCAGTTTGTGGTCTTAAATTCCCGGTATTTAT
>JBHOSY010000056.1:0-23218 GCA_042584165.1 Bacteroidota bacterium
ATGCAATCGGATGGGATCCATATTCCAGATAATGTAGTTGAATACCTGGCATATAGTGTTGATACAAACATTAGGGAATTGGAGGGAGTACTTATCTCATTGATAGCACATGCTTCGTTAATGAAGCAGGATCTTAATCTGGAACTGGCGAAACAAACACTTAAAAATATTGTACAGGATATTGATACCGAAGTTAGTATTGATTACATCCAGAAAACAGTTTCTGAGTACTTCAATATGAAACCTGAGGATTTGAAGGATAAAACCAGGAAGAAAGAGATCGTGATTGCTCGTCAGGTTGCCATGTATTTTTCAAAGGATTACACTAACCATTCATTAAAGTCGATTGGTTATCACTTCGGGAACCGTGACCATAGTACTGTAATACATGCTGTTCAATCAGTAAATGACATGTATGACATTGATTCCCATTTCAGATCATCTGTTGATGAATTAAGGAAGAAACTGAAGATGAAGTCGCTGTAACGCGAAAAATTATCCTTTCAGGTTTCTTCTTTATAACCTTGATTTAGTAATACATCCATGGAATAAACCCACTTGTTATTACTTATTGCCTGGTTTGAATTTAGGGTGGGAGAAAATAGATACTGAGAAATTAGTGATCAAATCTTGCAAAGTCTCAAAAATCTTATTATGAATTATTAGTGCATCATTATCCCCAATTGATGCAGATTCCATTACTAGAAGAAATAGCGATAATATCCACGCACACCATTTTTGTTGATTCCTTCAATGGTTACTCGTCCACGAATTTTAATAAGGATCTCTGCAAGCTCCTCCGGGTCTTTTATCGGATATTTATTGATATAGGTAACTATGAATCCTTCATCAATGTCAAGTTGACGAATAAATCCTGATCGTATCTCTGTGATGCGGATACCATGGGATATCTTTAGAAGATCTCTTTCTACCTTTGAGACAACCTCAAAATCGGCTCCTAGTTGCCTGGAAGTATATATTTCTCTTTTCAGGATTGAGGTTGTGCCTTCCCGGTTCGTCAGAACAAGTTCCGACATTCTCTCCTGTTTGTTCCTTGTATATTCCACATTGATTTTATCACCAGGTGAAAAATAGCTGATCATTTCATCAAACTCACTTTTAGAGTCAATTTCCTGATTATTAATTCTTTGAACTATATCACCTTTATTTAATCCTGCATTATCAGCAGCCAGGTCATCCTGTAAATTTGTAATTATGACACCTGATAGTGATTCTAACTCCAGTTCAGATGCAATTTCCTGTGTCACATTAAGGACTTCAGCGCCGAAGAATGCTTTTTGAACTTCACCATATTCAATAATATCTTCAACAACTTTTGCAACAATATCGACCGGAACGGCGAATCCGTACCCAGCATAGGATCCGGTATTAGATACAATTGCAATATTAATTCCGACCAATTCACCTTTTGAATTTACCAGTGCCCCACCACTATTACCCGGATTGATTGCAGCATCCGTTTGTATAAATGATTCGATTGGGAAGTTGCTGCTGATCAATGGAATATTTCGCCCTTTCGCACTAACAATACCTGCAGTTACTGTGGATGTCAGATTAAAGGGATTCCCGATAGCAAGTACCCATTCCCCAACCTTTAACTCTCTTGAGTTTCCAAACTTAATTTTAGGCAGGCTGCTGGCATCGATTTTAAGAACAGCCAAATCTGTGGAAGGATCCGCACCAATTAGTTGGGCTTCATAGGATCTTTTCTGATATATTACTTCTATGAAATCAGCATTTTCTATAACATGATTATTGGTTACAATATATCCATCCGATGTAAATATGACCCCGGAACCAGTACTTACTTTCCTACGATCCGTTCTGTCATTAAAAAACAATTCATACCATGAATAACTTTTTAAAGTATTCGAAACGGTTTTAATATAGACTACACTATTTGTGCTTTTTTCCGAAGCATCTACGAAATCTTCATTGAAATTGATTTCTGGTCGTACTGAATTATTATTACTTTCATTTACAGTAATGATATTATCTGGATCAATCGTTGGCAATTCAGGCAATTCATTGCCTGGGCTTCCGATATTATTTTCGGATAGTTCGGTAGTCATAAACTCAGATTGAATCTTATAGTAAGTAAATGCGCCCCCAAGTCCAGCAAAAAATGCGACGAGTATAATCAGAATTGTTTTTTTCATGTTATCGTATTTGTATTTCGAGTATCAAAAAGTGTGCATTTTTTTAATTTCTGCCAATTCAAGACAGAATGACTGCAATTTAGTACTTTTGCCAAATCATGGGAATCAGATCCGTATTCAGCAAACCCGTTGCGTCTTTTGTAGTCAATCAGCAGAATCGTTGGTCCCGTGAACCATGGAAAACCCAGAATTACCAGTTTCACAAACTGATAAAAAAAGGTACCAAAACAACCTTTGGAAAAGATCATGATTTTGAATCTATTAAATCATACGATGACTTTCGTGATCAGGTTCCGGTTTGTGATTATGAAGGTTTATCCAAATATATAAACAAGGTGGTTAAAGGTGAAAAAGATGTTCTATGGCCCGGCAAGCCTGAGTATTTCGCGAAAACTTCAGGTACTACTTCAGGAACAAAGTACATACCAGTTACCCAGGACTCAATTCCAAATCACATCAATGGAGCGCGTGATGCGTTGCTGTCATACATTCATGAAACAGGGAATTCAGCATTTTTGGATGGGAATTTGATTTTCCTGTCAGGTAGCCCTGTTTTAACTGAACGATCTGGCATAAAGACTGGAAGATTATCAGGTATTGTCAATCACCATGTGCCTTCTTACTTGCGGACCAACCAGATGCCTTCCTATGAGACCAACTGTTTGGATGATTGGGAAATGAAGGTTGATAAGATCGTAGAAGAGACATTGGCTGCCAGAATGACATTAATATCTGGTATTCCTCCATGGGTTCAAATGTATTTTGACAGGCTGATTGAGAAAACAGGTAAAAAGATCAAGGACATTTTTCCGGATTTTTCAGTATTTGTCTATGGTGGTGTAAACTTTGATCCATATAGGGCCAGATTGTATGAATCTGTTGGTCAAAAGGTTGATGCTATTGAGACCTACCCTGCATCTGAGGGATTTATAGCCTTTCAGGATAGCCAGGTAGAGGAAGGATTATTGATTATTTTAAATTCCGGAATATTTTATGAATTTATTCCAACCGATGAGTATTTTTCAGATAATCCTACCAGGATATCGATTGAAGATGTTGAGTTGGGTAAGAATTATGCCGTTATAATTAATTCTAATGCCGGGTTATGGGGTTATTCAATTGGCGATACTGTAAAATTCATATCAAAAAATCCATATCGGCTTCTTGTGACTGGCAGGGTAAAACATTTTATTTCTGCTTTTGGGGAACACGTTATTGGAGAAGAAGTTGAGAAGTCACTTAAAAATGCACTTGAAAAATTTCCTGAAGTTGAGGTTACTGAATTTACAGTTGCACCTCAGGTAACTCCTGATGAAGGTCTTCCATTACACGAATGGTACATGGAATTCAAAAAACTTCCTGAAGATTTGGATGCATTTGAGAAAGTACTTGATAAATCATTACAGAAATTAAATTCATATTATTTTGACCTCGTATCCGGGGCAGTCCTAAGACCATTAAAAGTTGTACCACTTCGGGCAGATACTTTTGTGGATCACATGAAATCACTTGGTAAATTGGGCGGTCAGAATAAAGTCCCGAGATTATCAAATGACCGCGTTATTGTTGAGAATTTGATGAAAATCCAATCAGTTATTGGTTAAGGAAATTAAAAATATCGCCATTCTCGGTTCTACCGGATCCATTGGGAAACAAGCCCTGGAAGTGATCCAGGAGAATCCTGGCAAATTTCAAGCTGAGGTTCTGACGGCGAATAAAAATGCGGATCTGCTAATAAACCAGAGTTTGGAATTCAAACCCAATGCAGTTGTAATTGTAGATGAGGATTTATATGGAGAGGTTTTTAAAGCCCTTGATCCTGCCGGAATTAAAGTGTATGCAGGAATAAATGCTTTGAATTCAGTTGTAGAAATGGATACCATTGATTTAGTTTTAACTGCACTGGTTGGATTTTCCGGATTAACACCCACTATCAGGGCAATTGAATATGGAAAACCTGTGGCCTTGTCAAATAAAGAGACTCTGGTTGTAGCTGGTGATTATATTACCCGTTTGGCAAAGGATCATGGTGTCAATATATATCCTGTCGATTCAGAACATTCTGCGATTTTCCAATGTATGGTTGGAGAGTTTAATAATAAAATTCGAAGAATCATATTAACTGCATCTGGAGGACCTTTCAGGGGGAAGTCTCGTAAAGATCTGAAGAATGTGGTTCCTGAGCAGGCATTGAAACACCCCAACTGGGATATGGGCCGGAAGATTACTATTGATTCAGCTACATTGATGAATAAAGGACTTGAAGTGATTGAGGCAAAATGGCTTTTTGGATTGAATCAAGACCAGATAGAGGTGGTTATTCACCCCCAATCCATCATTCATTCAATGGTTGAATTTGAAGATGGATCAATTAAGGCCCAGTTAGGAGTTCCTGACATGAGATTACCTATTCAATACGCATTTACTTATCCGGAAAGGATTAAATCAAATATCACGAAATTCAGGTTTGAAGAATATCCTGCTTTGACATTTGAAAAACCTGATACAGAAACATTTCGCAATCTTGAGCTGGCTTTTGTAGCTTTGCGGAAGGGTGGTAACATGCCTTGCATCCTGAACGCCGCAAATGAAGTGGCTGTTGATGCATTTCTTAATAAGAAAATTGGCTTTCTTCAAATACCAGATTTAATCGAATCATGCCTGGAAACGATTTCCTATAAATCAAGTCCAGAATTGGAGGATTATATTTATACTGATAAAGAAACAAGAATTAGAGCAATAGAATTAATTAACTGATGGACGTATTTATTATGGCAGCCCAAATGATATTGGGCTTATCGATTATTGTTGGGCTTCATGAATTTGGGCACATGATTACAGCCAAACTATTTGGCATGCGTGTTGAACAATTCTCAATTGGATTCCCTCCAAAGATCTTCAAGATAAGAAAGGGAGAAACGGAATATTCAATCGGAGCAATACCACTTGGAGGATTTGTAAAGATATCTGGTATGATTGATGAATCCATGGATCTTGATAAGATGAAGGAGGAACCAAAACCTTTTGAATTCCGATCAAAACCGGCATGGCAGCGACTAATCGTTATGATGGGCGGGATTATTATGAATGTTATTACAGGAATTGTGGTCTTTATATTCTTGATTTTTTTGTACGGTGAATCCTATATATCCCGTGATGAGGGGAATGAGTACGGGATAGTTGCCTATGAAGCAGCCCAGGAAATTGGTTTGAAGACCTGGGATAAGATTATTAGGATCAACGGCCAAGAATACGAAAAATTTAAGGATGTGTTGGATCCTGAATTATTACTTGAGGATGATGCATATTACACTATTGAGCGTGATGGCAGACAGATAGACATACCAATACCTGGCAACTTTATTGAGGCATTCAATCCCAAGAAAGGACAGGAATCTGCCAGAATAATTTCGAATATTTACAAATTTGATATTGATAGAATTGTTAAGAAATCTGGGGCAGATTCTGCCGGATTACAGGCTGGAGATATTATCCTCAGTATCAATAGTACTAAAACCGAGTTTTTCCATCAGGTCACAGAATCGCTGGAGGCGTCAGCCGGACAGGTAGTGACGATTGAACTGGAGCGAAGCGAGCAGATTTTAACAAAACTGGTTAGAGTTTCTGAGGATGGAACAATCGGTTTTTATGCAAATCCCCTGTATGAGATTTCACAAATTCAGTATTCTTTCCTGGAGGCAATTCCCAAAGGCACACAAAATGCTTTTGTCGTATTATTTGTCCAGACCAAAGCGTTTGGAAAAATAATTACGGGACAGATAAATTTTAGAAATTCAATCTCGGGCCCTATTGGGATAGCGAAAGTATTTGGTGCGCAATGGGACTGGTATAATTTCTGGCGTCTTGTCGGGCTTCTTTCCATGATCCTGGCTTTTATGAATTTCCTGCCTATACCTGCTCTGGATGGAGGGCATGTAATGTTCCTGACATTTGAAATTGTTTCAGGACGTAAACCGTCTGACAAATTCATGGAGGTTGCCCAGAAAGTGGGAATGGTATTACTTCTGGGATTAATGGTGTTTGTGATCTTTAATGATATTATTAAGGAAATACTCTAGATTGCGGATTTTTGATTTTGGATTGCCAAATTGTCGAATAATCTTTTTAATTACCAATTGTCCGACGTATCAAGCTGTTCAAGTTTTCTCATTTCCTCAAGCTCATTGAGACTTGGTCTGAAGAGCTCAAATTCTACACGTCGATTTAATTGCCTGTCCTCATCAGTTTGTTCTATTGCTACAATTGGTTGGGTACTGCCATAACCAAATGATTCAACCCTTGCTTTGGGGACATTGCCGAAATATACTATATAATCCATAATGGATTCAGCCCGTTTCCGGCTAAGGTCAAGATTGTATTCAATCGTTCCAAATGAGTCAGTGTGTCCTGAGATTTTCATTTTAAAATCCGGATTATCCATCATGAATTGTGCAACCTTGTCAAGATCAAAATACATGGGCATTTTCAGTTCAGAACTTTCCTTATCAAACTCAATAGATTCGAATTCCATCTTGGCATGGATTGGTTCAGCCCGTGCTACAATGTCTTTATTACCGGCCATGGTGAAAATCTCTTCAATCCTGAAAAATTGACTACTTTGTATGATCATCAGGTATTTGCCATTATCCAGAAGATCAAATTCGAATCTTCCCTGAGGACTTAGCCTTCTGGGAGCAATTGGTATCCCATTTTCAAGGTCGATAACCGTGATAATACCGCTGGTAAATGGATCACCTGTATCTTCATTAATCACTGTTCCTGTCAGGCGGGCTGTGGCATCCGGGTAGCCTTCCATTGGAAGAGGGAATGAGTATAGATCGAGATTGGCCATATCATTTTCGATGCTTTTAGCATAAAACAGATCTTTTGATTCTGCATCGATCGTGAAATAAAATTCAGAACCAGAACCATTTACCAGTGGACCAATATTTTTTGGTTCTCCCCAGAAGCGTCCATATCGATATGATTTATATATATCAAACTCTCCAAAATTCAGAAGATGTCCATTGGAACTGAAATACAACACATTGAAATCAGGATGATAGAAGGGACTTACTTCATTATTTCGGGTATTAATATACGGACCTGCATTTTGAGCCTGGGTCCAATTTCCCTTTCGATCTCTAAATGTGAAAAATATATCACTTAAACCAAATCCACCAATTCTGTCAGAAGCAAAATAAAGAGTATCCCCATTATGGCTCAACGCCGGATGGCTGTCCCATGCATTGCTATTAACCAGAGTGCCAAGGTTTATGATATTCCCCCACGTTCCATCTTCCTGTAATTCGGTACTGAACAAGTCACAATTACCATAGGTATTTGGGGCGTCACAACGTGAAAATATCATCAGTTTGCCATCATTACTGATAGTTGCAGATCCTTCATTGAATATGGTATTAATCTCATCCAGAGGTTCTGCTTCATTCCATCCTATCTCATCCCGTCTACTGAGGAAGATATCTTCATTTGTTATAGGATCTATACCATAATGAGCCAGATTTCTTTTTGATGTAAATAGAAGTATATCATTTGTCAGATCCAATGCAGGACCGTAATCCGATTGCCTGGAGTTAATAAGATGTCCCATGTTTAGCAAGACTCCCCGTGGTGCTTGTAATGTATCTATATCTTTTCGATAATTTACCAGTTCAAAATAATAATCAATGGGGACATATTGATTCCTTTCATAGCCAGCTATTGAATCAAAATGTTGTTGAAGTTGTTGGACATCAATATCAGATCGATGATGTTTCAACACAAGGCGATACCAGAATTTTGCTTCTTCTTCTTTACCCAGATCTTCGGCAATCTGCCCCAACCTCCAGAGTAACTTGGTATCCTTGTAAAAGTTTAATATGCCAAAGTTTGAAGTATATATCTTGATTTCATCATATAACTTCCTGGCTTCGATAGTATCATCCTGAAATCGCTCTATTTGGGAAATATTAGTCTTGCTATAGTAGTCGGTGATTTTGTTGATATTATGAAAATCTACAAGCGGTTCAACTGTTAGGTCACGTTTAGGTGTAACTATAATGGTGTCAGTTACAATTTCTTTTTTTCTGGATTTCTTCCTTTTTTGACCTGAAACAGGGGAGGAAAACACTGACAAAATTGCACAAACCAATAATATAGCTGGTATGTTCACTTGACCTGGCATAAATCCCAAATAATACCCATATAGACGTGAATTTCGTAATTTATGTTATAATTTTAATACAAATAAAAATTAAAAATTCTCTCCGCAAAAATTTGGCACAAGTATTGACACATCTGCTTGAAGTCAAATTATCCCTATTCTGGCCAGTTAATGCCAGAATGACATATTGAAGGGCAAGGAAAATGACAAAAAAGAAGAATATCTTTTTAACTGATATAGACCTGGTTGAATTTCAGGATGAAGATTCCGGTGATTTCGTTCAAATGATCACACCTCCCGGTGAGGATGATATGAAAGTAAGTGAAATTTCTGAAGAGATCCCTATCTTACCTATTAAGAATACAGTCTTGTTTCCGGGAGTTGTTATCCCGATAACAGTTGGAAGAAAGAAATCAATTAAACTTGTCAAGCAGGCTTATCAAGGTGACCGTATTATAGGTGTAGTAGCACAAAAAAACACCAAAGTCGAAGATCCTGAAACCAATGATATCTACAAAGCCGGGACCATAGCAAAAATCCTTAAAATGTTGATATTACCTGATGGAAATACGACAATTATCATACAGGGGAAGATGCGGTTTGAGATAGATAAAATAATTAGTATTGATCCGTTCATGCTGGCTAAAGTGAAGGGACTTAAAGAGCGATTCCCGGATCTGAAAAAGAAAGAAACACAGGCTATTATTGAGTCTGTTAAGGAAACGGCTGGTAAGATCATGAATCTTAATCCTGAAATACCCCAGGAAGCACAGATTGCATTGGATAATATAGACAGCCCAATATTTCTGACCCATTTCCTATCCTCAAACATTAATGCTCCGGTAGGAGATAAACAAAAATTACTCGAGATAAATAATGGCTTAAAACGGGCCACTGTACTGCTTGAGTACTTGCTTAAAGATCTTCAAATGCTTGAATTGAAGATGGAAATTCAGGATAAGGTCAATATGGATATCGATCAACAACAGCGCGATTATTATCTCCGGCAGCAAATGAAAGTTCTTCAGGATGAATTGGGATATGATGGCCCTGATCAGGAAATTAACTCATTACGAATCAAAGCAGATAAGAAAGAATGGCCAAATTATGTAAGATCTCATTTCAATAAGGAGCTGGATAAAATTCAAAGAATGAATCCAGCTTCTGCTGAGTTTCCGGTAGCAATGAACTACGTTGAATTTCTACTTGATCTTCCATGGTCTGAGCATACAAATGACAATTTTGATTTGAATCATGCCAAAAAGATCCTTGACAGGGATCACTATGGCCTTGACAAAGTAAAAGACAGGATAATTGAATACCTGGCTGTCCTGAAGTTGAAAAAAGACATGAAAGGACCAATATTATGCCTTTATGGGCCTCCCGGAGTTGGCAAAACTTCACTTGGGAAGTCTATTGGGAAAGCATTGAACCGTAAATATATAAGAATGTCACTTGGTGGTGTTCATGATGAGGCTGAAATACGGGGACATCGGAAAACATATGTGGGAGCAATGCCGGGTAAAATCCTTCAGAATATCAAAAAGACCAAATTTTCTAATCCAGTATTTGTTCTCGATGAAGTAGATAAAGTAAATGCAGATTTCAGAGGGGATCCTTCATCAGCTTTACTTGAAGTTCTGGATCCTGAACAGAATAGCACTTTTGTCGATAACTACCTCGAGATCGAGTACAATCTTTCGAAGGTGCTGTTTATTGCAACCGCTAATACCTTGGAAAAGATACAGCCTGCTTTGAGAGACAGAATGGAAGTTATTGAGATTAATGGATATACCCTTGAAGAGAAACTTAAGATCGCTAAACGACATTTACTACCAAAACAACGGAAAGAGCACGGGCTTTCAGCAAAAGAAATCCAATTCACTGACAAATCAATAGTAAAAATCATTGACAATTATACCCGTGAATCAGGTGTCAGGAATTTAGAAAGACAAATTGGGTCAGTAATCCGGCATATTGCCCGTTCTGTTGCAATGGAGGAGGATTATAACAAACGTATAACAGAAGATGTTGTTATAGAAATCCTGGGGTCTGAAATATTTGATAAGGAATTGTACCAGGATAATCGTGTGGCAGGGGTAGTAACCGGACTTGCATGGACACAGGTAGGAGGAGAGATCCTATACGTAGAAGCAAGTTTGAGCCGTGGAAAAGGTAAACTCACACTGTCAGGGCAATTAGGTGAGGTAATGAAGGAATCCGCCATGGCGGCTTTATCATACCTCCGTTCAAATGCGGATAAACTGGATATTGATTACAGGGTATTTGAAAGATATGACTTGCATATTCATGTGCCTTCCGGTGCAGTTCCGAAGGATGGTCCTTCAGCCGGGATTACTATCCTGGCAGCTCTGGCTTCAGTGTATACCCAGCGTAAAGTGAAAGAAAAACTCGCTATGACAGGTGAAATAACACTTCGTGGAAAGGTACTCCCTGTTGGTGGAATCAAGGAAAAAATCCTTGCTGCCAAAAGGGCTGGCATCAGGGAAATCATTCTTTGTTCGAAGAACAGGAAGGACATTGAGGAAATTAATAAGGAATATATCAAAGATCTTACCGTTCATTATGTAGATATAGTGGATGAGGTACTCGATCTGGCGTTGTTGGTGGAAAAAGTGGCCGAACCCACAGAATTTATTGTTGAGGAGACGATTTAATCCCAATTAGTTTTGTGCAGATTCAAATTATTTTCTTTACTCGTGGCTTTTATCCCATTAACTACAACTGGGCAGATTGGAGGCCAAAATGTGTTTGAATATCTGAACATACCTAATAATACTAGATTAGCTGGTTTGGGAGGTGTCGGAGTGGCTATAATGGATTGGGATGTAAATGCGATATTTTCAAATCCAGCATCTTTGAATCCTGAAATGGATAAACATCTATCATTTAATTACCTTACTTATTATGCAAATATTAGCCTGAACTCGCTGGCGTATGCACATGAAATTGAAGAGATAGGAATGTTCAGCATGGGGCTATCTAAAATTGGGTATGGGAAAATTGATTCGTATGATCCTTCAGGTAATCCTCTGGGAGATTTTGATACCGGGGAATGGATGATTCAAACAGGGTATGCCAGAGCCATTAATAATTTTTCGATGGGGTCCAACATCAGGTTAGCCATTTCTAATATCGCCGGATACAGGGCTACAGCTTTATTGTTGGATATCGGAGGTGTATTTAAACATCCGGAAGAAGACCTTCGATTTGGTCTTGTATTCAAGAATGTTGGATTTATGATTAGTGATTATCTTGATGTAAGTAATTCCTCGTTGCCATTTGATGTACAGACAGGGATGTCTTATAAACCGAAGTATATGCCGGTCAGATTTCATCTGACTGCATACCAGTTGGGAACAGGAGATATTACATATCACAATCCCGATGATCCAGGTGATCTCGATGTTCCAGGTACCTTTGATAAGGTAATGAGCCATATCGGCTTGGGTGGAGAATTCCTGATAAGCAGGAATGTAAATTTAAGATTTGGATATAATCATTTGATCAGACAGGAGCTTAGACTTGAGAACACCTCCGGTGGAGCCGGATTTTCGGGAGGGTTCATGTTCCGGATCAAAGCTTTTGAGTTCAGTTACACTCGTTCCTGGTACCATGTATCAGGTGGGATCAACCAATTTGGACTTACAAGCGATTTTAGTTCATTATTCAGAAAAAAAACAACAGACATAAAATCATAAAATCATGTTGGATAAGGAAAAATATTTAACACCAAGAGAAATTGTTAAAGAACTTGATAAATATATAATTGGGCAGGATGATGCAAAACGTAATGTGGCTATAGCACTTCGAAACCGCTGGCGACGGATGAATGCTGATCCGGAAATAAGGCAGGAGATCATCCCAAATAACATATTGATGATTGGGACCACAGGTGTTGGCAAAACGGAAATTGCCAGAAGACTTGCTCGAATAGCCGATGCTCCCTTTACAAAAGTGGAAGCATCCAAGTTTACTGAAGTTGGCTATGTAGGCCGTGATGTTGAAAGTATGGTTCGGGATCTTGTAGAGCAAGGTATCAGCCTGGTTAAAGCAAAGAAAAAGGAAGAGGTACAGGACAAGGCAACCCAGATTGTTGAGGATATCATATTGGATGCATTGATTCCACCAATGAAACAGCCTGCATTCCGCCCCCCTTCTGATCAAAATATGGAATCAGTTGAGATACCACAGGATGATTATGAATTAAATGAAAAAACACGTGAAAGATTTCGTGAGAAACTCCGTAACGGCGAACTTGATAAAAGGAAAATCGATATAAGCATAAAGCAACCCGCAAACCCTGGAATTGGAATGATAGGTGGTGGCATGATCGATGAATCATCCATGATCAACTTGCAGGAGATGGTTTCGAATATGATGCCAAAGAAGAATAAGAAGAGAAAAGTAACCATTGAAGAGGCCAGGAAAATACTCATTGAAGATGAATCTCACAAATTGATTGACATGGATGAAGTTAAAGAGGAATCCATCTCAAAAGCTGAAAATACAGGGATTATCTTTATTGATGAGATTGATAAGATAGCTGGAGGCAACAAAAAGGGTGGTAGTGGTCCGGATGTAAGTCGTGAAGGTGTTCAAAGGGATTTGCTTCCCATTGTAGAAGGGAGTACTGTAAATACAAAATATGGCGTAATTAATACAGATCATATACTTTTTATCGCAGCAGGAGCATTTCATGTAAGTAAGCCGTCTGATTTGATCCCGGAGCTACAGGGACGTTTCCCGATCAGGGTAGAATTGAATAATCTTACAAAAGAAGATTTTTGCAAGATATTGAAGGAACCAAAAAACTCGCTTACCAAACAATATGTTGCATTACTTGGTGCCGAAGAAATTCAACTGACTTTTACGGATGATGCACTGGAAGAAATAGCTGAAACAGCTTTTCAGATCAATGAAGAGGTGGAAAATATTGGTGCAAGAAGGTTACATACTGTTATGAGTAGACTTCTGAATGAATTACTATTTGATGTACCTGATGCAATTGGCCCAAATGCGAAAATTGTTGTCAATAAAGAAATGGTATTAGAGAAGTTAGAGGATTTAGTAAAAAATAAAGATCTCAGCCAATATATTCTTTAATGAATCGACATTTCTTTGTGCCAGGTACACCGCGGACGGGATAGAACAATCAATAATTTATATTGACTTCAACAAACTAATCATTTGTAATTGGATTACAGATTATAATTTGATGGTGCTTTCTTCGGATAATCGAAAAAAAGAAGTTCACCGGATCTGAAATCTACCTGGTCCCATCTGTCCACATTGAATTTTATACCAACTATTCCACAGGTGGGAATATTATAAATGCTGATACTACACAGATCATTGGCAAAATCAGTAAATCCAGGGTTATGGCCAAAAATCATAACACGGTCCAGTTCGTTTTTTTGTGATTTAACAAGACCTAACATGGTCTGTTCGCCTGTGTGGTATAATTCGTCACTTATGACGATGTCTTTTTTGGGATATTGAATTACTTTGGCTATTTTCTTAGCAGTAGATCTGGCTCTTTTTGCAGGGCTGGATAACATAATTTCTGGCATGATGTGATTATCTACCAGACGGGCACCCATTTCAGGAGCACTCATTTTCCCACGTTTATTTAAGGGCCTTTCTCTGTCAGTTAAACCTGGCTCGGACCAGCTTGATTTGGCATGACGGACGATATACAGTGTTTTCATTGTTTGTGAATTATTGCAGCTAAAACTACATTTTTGGTGATTCTCAGTTTATGATATTCTGATTGTTTTGTAAAATTAATTAAAACATAAATTACAAGAATTAATTTATAATCTTGTTCTAAAACATATTGTGATTCCTCGTGTAGAAATTTAAGTGTTTTTAAAATAATTTCTATGGAATGTTGGCTCATTGTTAGATATATGGTCAAATATTCCCGGTCCATAAAAATATATATGAATATTTGTTTATATGAAAAACCTTTCATATGTTTGTATCGTATAAGAGAATAACAAAGGAAAAATTGAATTTAGCATGAAGAATTTACTGTCATTAATCGTTGTTGCAGTCATGTTTGTTTTCGTTGGATGCAAGGCTGAAACGAAAGGCGAAAAATTACATGCTGGAGTTGTAACTAAAAAAACGGATATAAAAATGGAACATTTAACAAAAGAGACTTTTTTAAAAAAGGTATTCAACTTTGAAGAAAACAAGGAGTGGAAATATGAAGGGGATCTCCCATGTATCATTGATTTCTACGCTGACTGGTGTGGACCATGTAAAATGATTGCTCCAGTATTGGAAGAACTTGCTGAAGAATATGAAGGCAAAATTCACATTTATAAAGTGGATACCGAAGATCAACAGGAATTAGCAGCGGCATTTGGTATCAGGAGTATTCCATCTATCCTGTTTTGTCCCATGGATGAACAACCACAGATGGCACAGGGAGCACTTCCAAAGGCATCATTTAAAAAAGCTATTGAAGAAGTTTTATTAAAAAGTGAAGCTGTTGAAGAAACGAAATAAGGATTAAAGAATTATCCGATGTGCTCTAGGGTCGTTTTCGAAAGAATCCGGCCCTTCTTTTTGATTTAATGATTTATTGATTTATTGATTTGGTGATTTGGTGATTTGGTGATTTTTGATTGTGATATTCAAGTATCAATATAGTTATTTACACTTCTACTTTTTCCTTCTCAGTTTTCACAAAAATCACTGTTCTGGCAGCCTCGATAATCAGTATAATTGCCAGGCTCAACAATAAAAATGCAATTACACCAATTACATCGAATCCGGATTGAAGGATCAGTTGGAACAGGGCCCACAAGGTCATCACAAGCATGAATACCATGGGAATGGTCACAAACACTGTGTTTTTACCAGTTTTCTTCATCCACACAGCTATTACTAACAGTGCAAGACCAGCAAGTAATTGATTCGTTGCACCGAATACAGGCCAGATAGCTCTCCATGCAGGTATGGGATTTCCTGCAGAATCATACAAGGTCATAAAGGTAAAGATGACAGGTAAGGTCAATGTTGCCACCGTTGATATAAATCGGACATTTGTTCCTTTCCAGTTGAAAAATTCCTCGAAAATGTATCGTCCTAATCGTGTTGAAGTATCAAGCGTTGTGAGCAGAAATGTTGATACTGCCAGTATCCCGAATGATTTACCGATTTCATGGGGTAAGCCTATTACCTTAATAAAGTTCCCAATCCCGTTACCATATATTTCAAGTGGATTAGATGAAAGGATTGAACTTCCTTTTGCCATCATGGCGACTGTGAAAAGCGAAATAACTGCTACAAGACCTTCAACCAGCATGGATCCATAACCTATGGGACGGGCATCAGTCTCTTTATTGAGTTGTTTGGATGTAGTACCGGAGGCAACAATAGAATGGAAACCCGAACAGGCCCCACAGGCGATCGTAATAAACAAGATTGGGAACAAGGTTCCTCGGTCAATATTTGACCATGATGTAAAAATCGGATAATTTGTTTCAAATCCTCCCAACAGAATACCCAGAAATGCACCTATCAACGACCCATATAGCAAAAATGAACTCAGGAAATCACGGGGTTGTAGTAAAAGCCATACGGGAGAAATGCTCGCAATAAAGCAATACCCAAGCAAGATAAGATTCCAGGTTTTGGCTGGGCTATCACCGATTGCAGGAATGGAATTCATTGGATAAAGATGTCCTATATATACACCAACAAATACCAGTGGTACAAATATCAGAGAAGCACTTATTAAGGATAATTTTAAACGGTTAACAGTTAATCCAAATGCAAGTGCAAGCAGGATGAAGAAAACACTTGAAGAAGATACTTCAGGACTTGTAGTAAAGCCAGCAGAAGTTAAATCAACAAAAACAATAAGTATATAGACCAGTGCCAGCCAGATAAATATCAGGAAAAGTTTATAACTCAGAGGTGACATGTATATGTGTGCAATCTCGGCAATGGAACGGGCTTTATGGCGGATAGAAGCCATGAGAGAAGAATAATCATGAACACCACCGATAAAGATCGATCCGATCACAATCCAGAGTAATGCTGGCAGCCATCCGAATACAATTCCGGCTATAATCGGACCAACAATGGGACCGGCTCCTGCTATGGAACTGAAATGATGTCCAAACAGAACAGGGGCTTTTGTAGGGACTCTATCCACCCCATCAAAATCACAATGACTGGGTGTTTCATTTTCATTGTTAACTTCAAAATTCCGATCCAGAAATCGACCGTAGATTCTATATGCAATTATGAAGGCGGCTAATGCTAATAAAAAAATAGCGAGCATATTCGATGAATTAGACTTCGTAAGATAATAATTTTTCTAATATAGATTGCAGGAAGCATATTCCAGAAATAATAAATACAAATGAGGGGTTCTAAAGAAATTACCTTCAGATTTTTGACAACTGTTTATTACAAATAGTTTAGATTTGAACTTTTATTAATCTTTGCGATTCCTCAGTGCCTTTTGCAATTTTTTTATGGATATACAAACAGGGCATGAAAGATTCAAATGAAAATCAAAATGATTATAAATTTTAAAAGTATGAAAAAATCATTATCTCTCTTAACAGTTTTAGCCATCAGCATGATTATGTTTCATGTAATGGCTCAGGATGAAGAACCAGAATGGAATTCCAGTCTAACACAACTTTGGGAACCGGAGCCAATAGTTGTTACACCGGGAGTAGGTAATGCTGCTCCTTCAGATGCCATAGTACTTTTCGATGGCAAGGATTTTTCAAAATGGGAAACAGTTGAAGATGGCAGTAAAGTCAAATGGAAATTGGAAGATGGTGCAATGACTGTAGTAAAAGGTGCTGGAGGCATTCGTACAAGAGAATCGTTTGGTGATTGCCAGTTGCACATCGAATGGCGTACCCCATCTGTTGTAAAGGGAGAAGGACAGGACAGAGGAAACAGCGGTGTATTTCTTCAAAGCAATTATGAAGTACAGGTTCTCGACAGTTACAAAAACAAAACTTATGTAAATGGCCAGGCAGCAAGTATCTATAAGCAGTCAATTCCTCTTGTAAATGCCAGCCGCAAACCAGGAGAGTGGCAGACCTATGATATTATCTTCAGGGCACCAAGGTTTAAGGACGATGGTGATCTAGATCAACCTGCATATATTACTTTAATTCATAATGGTGTACTTGTGCAAAACCATTTTCAACTCAGTGGAGATACACCAAACGTTGGACTCCCAAAATACAAAGCGCATGGAGATTTACCAGTGATGTTACAGGATCATACTAATCCAGTTAGTTACCAGAATATCTGGATCAGGAAGTTGTAAGAATTGCGGAATGCGGAGTGCGGAATGCGGATTTGATGGGATACAAAGTTCGCAGAGAAGCCACGAAGGGCACAGAGGATAATCTCCGTGAACTCAGTGCCTTCTCTGTGTCTTTCTGGGATATGAAATTTTTTCTATCTTACTTAACAATATTAATTTTCCGTACTTCTTTAAATGAATTTCCTGAGGTTATAACCAGATACATCCCTTCTTTATACTCATCGATGAGCAAGGTCACAACATTCAGACCTTGTTTTGTTTCAGTAACACTTTGTTTTAGAACGATTTCCCCTTTTAGATCAGTAATATAAACTTCGACAGGTTCAGGTTCCATCAGGAAAAATGCCAGGTTGATCCTGTCTCTTGTCGGATTAGGGTATGGATTGAAAAAATAGAAACCATCATCTTCTGTAATACATTCCTGGTTATTTGACAGGTCCACCTCATCCTCACCAGGAATTTCTGGCTTAAGCGTTATACAAATATATTCCGGTTCATAACCAGGATAATTCACTACGTTGAAATTTAATCTGTAATTTATGATTTGTCCAGCTACAAGCACTGTATCCAAATATTCAGTGAGCCTTACCTCACCATTGATATCGATCAGTATCTCCATATCATCTATCAAAACTGTTCCTTCATTGGTAATAGTTAACACAATATCGATCTGGTTATTCTGTATCAGCTTATTAACTCGTGTTAAAGCTACATCCAATCTGGGAGCGACAACATTAATCTCAGAAGTTACACTATCCTTACAACCAAAATCATTGATGGCCATCAATTGGACTTGGTAGACACCTGTATCCTTATAAATAAAGATCGTATCCTGTCTGGAGCTGGTATTATTTTCTGGATAATCGAACCACCAGAAGTAAGAGGAAGCGCCAGAAGATATATTTGTGAATTCAATTTCCAATGGAGGAGCACCATATAACGGATAGTAGTAAAATTTCGCAGTCGGTACTTCATGGATTGTTATAACCTCCTGGATTGTATCCAGGCATCCTCTTTCTGTTAACACCCAGTGTTTAATATTATAATCGCCAGGATTATCAAATCTGTGTTTTATTTGGCTTCCGGTACTCTGTGAATCAGTCTCGATATCCCAAATGTATTGCAAGATAGAGTCTTCCAACGAATAACTCTGTGAAGTAAATACAATGGTATCGTTCAGGCAGTCATTAAAGGATGTATATGCAGCTACAGGAAGTTCAGGTATGAATACCTCTGCTGAATCGATGGATTCACAAAGATTATCTGCTCGTATCACTAAATCTATTGTATATGTGCCAGCACTGTTGAATTTATGAGCCGGATGCTGAGAAGTGTATACAACATCCTCGACCATCCATGTCCAGGATGTAATTGTTGATCCTGTCCCGGCTTGAGATAAATCTGTGAATTGCATGCTGTCATACAGGCAGTTTTCAGTAAAAGTAAAGTCGATAAATGGAGTTTCGAATACATCCAGTATGTGTGAGACAGTATCAGAACAGCCATAATTACTTGTAACTTCTAATTGGACATTATAGGTTCCATGGGTTGTAAAAGTAAATTCAGGATTCTGATCATTTGAAGATCCATTATCGATGGCTTGTGCGGTATCGGCATATTGATAATTCCAGGTCCAGGAAGTAATGTTTGCATCCGTCACAATTGAATTATCATAAAATCGGGTTTCATTGTCATGACATGCCAGTTCCCAGGATAACGCTGCTTCAGGAATATGGTGGACTGTAATCAATGAGCTGTCTAAATGGACACATCCATTTTCACTCCATGCAGTTAGGACCACTTTATATATTGAAGCAGAATCATACAGGTGATTAGGTGATTCCAGGGTTAAGGTGTATCCATCTCCGAAATCCCAGAAATAAGGGTCCACGGTTCTGGGTTCCGGGTTCAAGGTTGTGTTAGTAAGGAATACCGATTCCCCATCGCATGGTTCCTCGAAGGTGAAAGCTGCCAGGGGGCCCTGCATGATTGTAATTGTTTGTACAGCATCCGATTCACAACCGGGGATTGATGCTGTAAGTGTCACATTATAATCACTTCCAACCGCATATGAATATAATGGAGAAAGCTCAGTGCTTGTTCCGACCCCATCGCCAAAATCCCAGTTCCACGTTATTAACGAATCCGGATTGGTATAAACTGCTTTATTGATAAACTGTACTTCATTAAAAGTACAATTAAATGTATCACTAACAATAAAATTAGCTACAGGAGGGTCGTAAATATTGAATAGTTGGGATGTGTTATTCTGACATCCGTTGTCTGCATCTGCAATAAGTGTCACCTTATATTCTCCTGTACCTCCATATTGATGGTTTACTGTTTGTCCTAAGTCGGAATTTCCATCTCCGAAATTCCAGTTCCAAATGGTAATAGAAGGGTCATTGGAGGAGGAAGCGGTGAAGGTATTGGAATTGACGATGCAGGCATTATCATTGGAGAAAGAAATCAGAGGGGCTGTTTGATTTTTGACCACTACATTTTGTTGGGTGATATCAAAATTCCCATTACTTGAAAATGCTGTAAATTCAACAGGATATGTGCCGCTACTGTCATAATTGATTCCGATTGGTTCAAAGTACGTGTTATTATTCATTGTGATATATCCACATAAATCTTCGAAAGAAGATCTTTTCACCATGTTATCTGAGGCTCCAATGGTAAAGATATCCCAGGATGGTGTGTTTCTAACAGAGCTAATATTGAAGACATTAGATAATCCAGTCACTTCAGGAATGGATTCTAAAGGAAATAAAGCACCCTCGAGTCCGGAATCGAATATAAGCCGGTACATTCCGACATTACGGGAGGAAATAATTCCATAGAAGTTATCTCCACTTTTTAGAAGGCTACAATCAGTAGCCAAGTTCAGGTCACCTATTTCACTTATTGTAGGTTCTGAAAAAAGATTAGTACCAAAAGAGAGGAACAGAACTTTACTATTGTCGTAGGAAGTCAATAAACCATACCAATTATTTTGATCTTCGATCAAACTTATTCCCATGGGACGATCGATTAGCGTGTTGCCAACACCTATATCCATTGTATTGGTGATAGTAGGATTATTTTGGATACTCAAACCAAAATTCACCAATGTCAATTTATCGTTACCAGAACTGGAAACAACCATAACAAGGGAGTCGCCGTAATTTACCAGGTCTATGCCACGGAGAGAATTCCAACCACTTAAATTACCTAAATTTTCACCAGTTGGGGTATTAGAAAGGCTATCCCCGAAGGAAATTCTAACGAGATTTGCTCCGCTCATATTTGCCAGGATCCCAAACCAGGAGCCGGATTCATATACGAACCGAATGTCTTTGGGCCCATTAACAAAGCCATCTATATTACCCAAGTCATTAATTACAGGCGTGTTATCAAGGGATGTTCCAAAATCGAGACGGTATATTCTGCTATTATCACGACTAGTCACAAAACTATACCAGTAACCTTTATCGTAAACTAATTCAATTCCTTCTGGGCTAAGAGCTTCTGTAATTTCAATCACATCCTGGATACCGGTAGCATTTTCAAATTCATTGAAGCAGAAATCCCAGACATAACTTATTCCATTAACTGATTGATTAGTGAATAACAAATCTTCATTAATGCAAATACTATCTTGAGCTGAGAACTCGGCAGTTGGTTTTTCAGCCTGTTCAACATAGATAGTATCTACAAATTTGTCATCGCAACCCTGTAGGGTAAGCACATTCAAAGAGATTTCAATACTATCAGGAGAGGGGAAGGCAAATAGTGGGTTTTGATCAGTAGATGAACCAAGAGCGCCAAAGGACCAGTTCCACAAGATGATGCTATCATCATTCAGTGTAAGATCGGTACTAAAAAATTGATGAGGGATATTTTCAATTACGGTTGTATCATAAGTAAAGCTAACCAGGAGGCTGTCATTAACTATGACCGTATCGGAAACATTTGTTATACATCCATTCAGAGTACTTTCAACTGAAAGTGAGACTATGAATGTGTCTACAGAAGTATATATATGATTAGGTTCATAGACATTGCTTACAGGAGATGCATCTCCAAAGTTCCAGGTATAGATTACATCTGTTGTTTCTGAATTATTTATAAACTGAATATCAGTCTGGTTCAAGTCCTTGTTCCAGCAGCTATTTGTCCAGGAGAAGGAAGCTGTGGGCCCTGAAGTGACACTGAGTTGTTGGGTTGTGGAATCAATACAACCTGTAATTTCGGCAACAAGCAGGACATCTTTATTCCCAGAAACATCGAAGGTAAAGTGGCTATCAATATCATTAGAAGTACCTTCATCGTTGAAGTTCCAGGTAAAGACAGCTGAGTCTGCATCAATGACATTGGAGGTATTGACAAAGACCAATTCAGAATTAGTACATATGTTCCCGGTGGGTAAATCAAAGGAAGCGACAGGTGCATCATAGATCACGACACTATCGGAGGTGGTATTGGTACAGCCATCTGTACTTTCGATATCCAGGGTAACCAGGTACTTTCCCGTGCTACCATACTGATGGTTGACGGATTGTCCTGAATCGGAGTTCCCATCTCCAAAATTCCAGTTCCAGGCGGTGATGAAGGGATCATCGGAGGAGGAAGCTGTGAAAGTATTGGAATTGTTGATACAGGCATTATCGGTGGAGAATGAGATTGAAGGGGCAATGTTATTGAGAATTTCCGTTGTATCAACAGCAGTATCTAGGTTGCCAAACTCATCAAAGGCATTAAGTTCAATCACATAGTTACCGGGTTGAGAGTACTTGACATTTGTTGTTTCAAATTCGCTCGAATACGGGATATTTACATAACTACAACTGTCATAAAAATCAATTCGGTATAGTTTTTTGGTTATATAGTTAATAGTAAAGGCTTTCCAGGATGGGAGAGATTTAACCAGGTCAAAAGTAAAAGTGTTCCCGAGCAATCCAAAGTTACCCCAGTTTTTAGTTGAGGGAGTCGTGGACATATCATCACTGAAGTTTAATTGATGAAGTTGTCCAGAGCTGTTAATGACATAGGATTGGAATTTTAAACCTTCAATATTCAGAGAGATTTCAGTAGGGGTGGTAATGGTCATAACCTCATCAAATGTTGGTTCGGAAAACAGGTTTGAGCCGAAATTCATTCGAATTACGTTATTACCACCATATGCGGTGAAAAGGCCATACCAATTACCGTTGTCTTGAATAAGCCGGATACCAATAGGATTATTGACGAGGGGTTCTGAGACGCCAATGTCAAGGATGTCACCACCGGATGGAGTATTAAGGATTGAATTACCAAAATTGAGTAAGGTAAACTTATTGTTATTCTGGCTGGAAATGATGGCAACAAGGCTATCATGTGCAAAGGACACATCAAGTCCACGTAGTTTATCCCAGGTACTCAGGTTACCGAGGTCAGTAGCAGAAGGTAATGATTCCAAATTATCAGGAAAGCTGAATCGAATAATATGAGAATTACCCCAGTTTATCAGAATAGCATACCAATTACCATTTTCCTTGACAAATTCCATAT
>JBHOSY010000057.1:0-23208 GCA_042584165.1 Bacteroidota bacterium
TTTTTTATCTATTCAGTACCTACCATAAATTTCCAGTTATTCGGAGACTGTTTATTGCCGGGAAAAAACAGGTCGACATTGCAATATCATTTATGATATTATTCCTGTTCTTAGGGGGGTATTACGTGTTTAAACTTCTATTGTCTATTTGCACCCATTCACAGTGGAACCTTGATATATCAGAAAACCTTGATTTCAATTATTTCAGGTTAAGCAGCTATTTTCTTTTTCTAATAGTCACGATATCATATATAATGCTGTCCGCCATTGTTTTTAATCTAATCAAAAGAATCATTGGAAATAGAAGATTTATATTAATTCTAACAATCCTGTTAGCTCCCATAGCTTTGATATTTCTTTTTTTCGAGCCTGATTTATTATGGCTCGTGATCATGATATGGATGTATTCTCTACTAATTAAGTATTTCAGGATCCCTGGCAATTTCAACCGATTGCCTTATGCTACATTTATATTTATTGCAATAACGACAGTTTTAACCTCCTCCCTCGGCACTCTAGCAATTTACCATCATCATAAAACTAAAACCCAGAATGAAAAAAGACGATATGCCAATCACCTGTTTCAACAGAATGATATTATGGCTGAGTACTACCTGGCGGAAGCAGCTGAAAAAATCTACAATGATGTTTTCATCCAGTCCAGATTGCTATCCCCATTTGCAACAAAAGAAATTATAAGAGACAAGATTCAAAGAGTTCATCTAGGAAACTACTTTGAAAAGTATGATATCAATATATTGTTATTTAACGGTCGTGGACAACCTTTCTCAAATTCCGGACCGGATTACCATGCGTACAAGAAGATGGTTGATCATGAAGATTTTTTAACAGAATATCATGATTTGTATCTAATTAATGCAAATCAACCGGGTTCCCCAACCATTTATCTGGAGTTCATTGAGATAGAAAGATACGAATCTATTGTTGGGTATATAATTATCAATCTCCGATTAAAACGAGTGATACCTTCCAATGTATTCCCAAAATTACTGGTTGATGATCGATTCGATATGACTGATGAGGATATCTCCTTCGGATATGTAATGTTTAAACAAGGTGAATTGGTCACTCAGTCGGGTGAGCACCAGAATATGCAGGCTGAAAAAGGATTATTACAGGATGGGAAAACGTACACGAAAGGATTCAGTTCCGGGAATAATTCATATATAGGGTTTAAAGGTGAAAATGAAACAGTAATACTCATATCTTCAGATAAGTACAATTTTCGGAAACTTGCCGGTAATTTTTCATTTCTTTTCTGTGTGTTTTCCCTGGTGTCATTGATGGTCCTTCTTATTGTTGCAGTAGCGTATCAATTTAGTGGTAGAAACTTGAATTATGCTACCAGGATACAATTGTTTTTAAATATAGCTTTTATAGTTCCCCTAATCGTAGTAAGTATTACTACGCTTACACGATTATCAAGAAACTATACGGAAGAGATGGATGACAGATACCAGGATATAGCAGAAAATCTGGCTATTAATATTACGCCTTTCCTCGATGATTATTTATCAAATAAATCAGATATAATTAATCGGGAGGGCTTAACTAATGAATTATCAATGGTTGCGAATATTGCTGAATGTGATATTAATTTCTTTGGAACAGGTAACCTGCAAGGCAAACTTATATCCAGTACTCAATCATTAATATATGACAAAGGGATCCTATCCAGGTATATTAATCCCTCTGCTGGAGCAGGATTATATTCTGGAATCCGGAATCAGATGGTATTGAATGAAAATGCTGGTGAATTGGAGTATAAATCTGCTTATACCCGAATCGAGTCACCAGGAACAGGAAATCTGTTGGGGGTATTGTCTATCCCGTTTTTCAGCTCAAAACAGGAAATCAATGAAAAGGTTTCTGATCTTCTGTTAAATATCCTGAATATTTTCACCCTTATTTTCATCATCTTCCTTATCATATCATATTTTACATCTTTCTATTTAACACATCCCATTCGGCTGTTAATTCAGAAGATCAGGAAGACCAGTCTGGAAGGGGATAATGAACCTTTGAAATACAACTCTAACGACGAGATAGGGCAAATTGTAAATGAGTATAACAAGATGCTAATCAAACTTGAAGAGAGTCGTATCGCCCTGGCAAAAACAGAAAAAGAATCTGCCTGGAGAGAAATGGCCCGGCAGGTAGCTCATGAAATAAAAAATCCTTTAACTCCGATGAAACTTACTATACAACATCTGGAAATGAGGATTAAATCAAAAAAAGATAGTGAATCAAAAACGCTGGAGAAATCCCTGAATTCTTTGCTTCATAATATTGAAACACTTAGTGGAATAGCCTCATCTTTCTCGACTTACGCCCAAATGCCTGCGCCTGAAATTAAGGAATTTGATATTCTGGGGTTACTTAGAAAGACCGCTGATTTATATAGTAACGAAGGAGAAGCACAAATTGAATTGGAATTACCAGATAAGGAAATTATGACCAATGGAGATCCGAATTGGCTGGGGAGAGCCATTTCTAACCTAATAATAAATGGGATTCAGTCGGTTGAACAGGATCGGCAGGCAATCGTTCACGTTAAGTTGGCTGAAAAAGAGAACTCGAAGATTTTAATATCCATTAAGGATAACGGAAGTGGCATTACAGAGGAGGCACAGGACAAGGTATTCACACCTAATTTCAGTACAAAATATTCCGGATCAGGTATTGGATTGGCAGTAGCTAAAAGAGCAGTTGAACATGCTAATGGGAAGATATGGTTTAAGACCAGCATGGGAGAAGGAACCACCTTTTTTGTTGAATTACATTCATCAGGTTGAAAGTGGTACGAAAGAGCATTTTTCTTTTAGTCTGTTTATTTTATTTCTTCGTTGCACCTGCACAACGCAGTAATCAGCATTCTATCTGGGTAGGACTATTTAACCAACCCCTTTCAGTGGATAGTCTCACTATTGTTCCCGGCTCAATAATTCTTTCAGATACGGTCAGTTTTACATACGAGTACAATCAGGAAACAGAGATGTTGACTATATCAACTTTGAAAAAAGATCCCCCTGATAGTGTGAACGTTCGATATACTGTTTTCCCATATGATTTTAGACAAAGTTTTGCCAGAAGAGATATTTCTGAGATCGATTCCACTGTAACATATAAAAATACATTGATACATATTACGGATCCTTTAAATAAACGTGAAGAATTATTTGAAACTGATAACCTATATAAATCAGGGGCTTTAAGTCGTGGAATATCTTTCGGGAACAGGCAAAACATTTTCGTTAATTCAGTTCTAAATCTCCAGATGGATGGAAACCTGACCGATGATTTGAAGATCAAAGCGTCAATTACTGATCAAAATGTCCCTTATCAACCGGAAGGGAATACACGCCTGGTCCAAGATTTCGATAATGTATTTGTCAGGTTATATAATGAGAAGATATCCATTACTGCAGGTGATCTTGTTTTAAGAAATCCGGATTCTTATTTCCTCCAATATTATAAAAATGTAAAAGGAGTGTCAGTTGAAAGCAGCTACAATACTTTCGGCAACGCAACTGCTTCAACACACGCAGCCTATTCTGTTGCCAAAGGGAAGTTCGCATCTTTTCAGATCCCTGTAATGGAAGGAATATCTGGGCCATATAAAATCCGGGGACCAGAAAATCAGAGACATGTAATTATTATTGCAAATTCCGAAACAGTATTTCTGGATGGTCGTCAATTAGTAAGGGGTTATGCTTATGATTATACCATTGACTATAATACGGGTGAAATCACATTCACTCCAAATATCCTGATAACCAAGTTTTCCAGGGTAAGAATTGATTTTGAGTATTCACAGCAAAATTACAGTCGATCCATTCTATCAATTGACCAGACCCTGAAATCAGGCCCGGCATCTTTATCGGTAGGTTATTATCAGGAAAAGGATAATCCGAACCAACCGATTTTCCTGGATCTTTCAGATGAAGAGAAACAGTATCTGGGAACGATAGGAGACGATATGTCCAGGGCATATGTACCAGGATTCGATTCAGTTGGATGGACACAGGATCAGATCCTTTATAAATTAATAGATACAACCGATTTTGCCGGGAATCCCGTACAGATATTTCAGTACTCGACTAATTCAGATAGTGCATTGTACCAGGTTATATTCACTGAATCCGGATTGGGAAATGGGCATTATATATTGAAAACGAGTCTTGGTAATGGAAGGGTTTTTGAATGGATTATGAATAAAGATGGTGTCTCTCAGGGTAATTATATGCCTGTCAGGCAAGTCGCATTACCCAGTAAAAAATCCTTATTCAATATTAGAGGAGGTCTCGATATAACTCAAAATGAGACTGTAAGTATGGAAGTAGCATTTTCAGGGACAGATAAAAACCTTTATTCACCTGAAGAGGATATCGATAATAGTGGAATGGCATATAAAGTTGGATTTAGTTCTGACAAAAGAGAGATAGGGAAGAAAAATAGTTGGATATTTTCCGGAAGAACGGACTTTGAATTCACTGATGAACGATTTTCGCCTATAGACCGTTTCAGATATATCGAGTTTGATAGAGACTGGAGTTTTGATCCCAATGAAGAATTAAATCCAAGTCAGGATAATATCCTCAATATATCTGCTGCTTTAAAAAAGGATGCCATCAATCATATATGCTTTTCTGCATCACGAAGATTGCGAGGAACTTCTGTTAACGGGTGGCAGGAAAATGGTGGAATAGGATTATCAATCGGGAAGCTTATCCTTATATCGGATTTTTTCCATCTTGACAACCAGAGCCTGGATTATCATTCAAATTGGCACAGATTTAATTTTCAAACCTATTATAATACAAAATTTCTTGTGCCTGGGTATCAGTTCTCGGTTGACAGAAATGAGATTCGTCAGAATTCTTCTGACTCACTTATCTCGACTGCTATGAATTACGACGAGCACAAGGTGTTTTTAAGGAGTAATGATTCACTGAAATCTTCATGGAAGATAGATTTCGGAATTAGAAAAGACAGGATCCCGGCAGGAGGGGAAATGAGGGATCATAGCCTCTCAAAAACGATTTCTCTGAATTACAGTACAGCACAAAGTAAACTTGGTCAATTGAAGGCAGTACTTACATACAGGGATCTTGAGTTTCTGGATCTCCCCGATTCAATTGCATCAGAAGAAACACTTCTGGGGCGGTTTGATTGGTTTGCCGGGTTTCTTGATAATCATATAAGAAGTGAACTGACATATGCCATTGGAAATGGCAGGGAACTTAAAAGAGAATATATTTATATTGAGATTCCCATCGGACAGGGAACCCATACATGGCGCGATAACAATGATGATGGCTTACAGGATCTGGATGAGTTCTATCTGGCTGTTAATCCGGATGAGCGAAACTATATAAAAATATTTGTACCGACAGATGAGTATATACTGGCCTACGATAATCAGATTAATTACCGTTTGAGTCTGAGTATGCCAAGATCATGGAGGGCTTATGGTGGATTTCGAGGTTTTATATCGAAATTTTCAAATCAGCTGGCAATAAGTTATCAGAACAAGATTCTTAATGACAGGCTTGTTTCAAGATTCCTGCCTGTGTACGATGATCTTCCTGTAGATGATATTCTCAGCCGACGGGAGAAGATCAGGAACACCATTTTTTTTAACAGATCAAATCCATCATATGGAATGGATTTGAATTTCCTGAAATCGGAAAACCGCCAGCTTCTGGTTAATGGATTTGAAAGTCGTTCGATCGATGAAACTAATTTGAATCTAAGGGCCAATATTGAAAAGCAATACAATTTAAAGATTTCTGCCAGGTCAGGAATCAGTCAATCGGTCTCAGACTATCTAGCTGACAGAAATTACCTGGTGCGAACCATGGAACTCAAACCGGAACTCGCCTGGCAACCATCGGATTTCTGGAGAATAACAGGAAATTATTCATATTCTCATAAAAGTAATGATTCCCAGGAAAACCATGGGGAATTTTCGATTCATAACGAATTTGGCATTCAATTTAAATACTCGAGGGCTATTCAACGTATGATGACTCTGGGAGCCAGATATATCAAAATTGATTTCGATGGTGAGGAAAATTCGGCATTGGGTTATGAGTTGCTGAATGCTTTGAAACCTGGCGATAACCTGACATGGACATTTATTATCCAGCAGAAATTATTGAACGGATTGCAATTGAATGCCATTTACGAAGGGAGAAATTCCGGGGATATTCGTGTGATCCACACAGGAAGGATGCAGGTGACAGCCCTGTTTTGATTTACGACTTGCAAATCTGGAACTGAAAAAATTGTCGATGCCTGAAATAAGATGACCGTTTTTGGGTTAAAAATTCAATACAAAAATGGCAAATTTAGGTGAATACAAAAAAACATTTGATCAACGTCGCATTCGTTATTTTGGAGAGAAGTTCAAAAAAGACATTGTTAGGAAAATAGAACAAAACGAGTTTAGTGTATCAGAAGTTTCTAATTTATATAATGTTTCCAAAACTTCGGTATATAATTGGGTATATCAATATTCTAAATTGTACCAGAAAGGATACGTACAAATCATAGAACCCATGAGCAGTTCAAAGAAAATAAAAGACCTTCAGCTCCGGATTAAGGCTTTAGAGCAGATTGTAGGTCAGAAACAGATCAAGCTAGAATATTTAGAAAAACTGATAGAGATAGCAGAGAAAGATTATGATATTGATATTGTAAAAAAAAAGGGTTTAAGACCCAGCTCTGGTTCTGGAAAAACCGACAAGAAATGAGCTATTCGCTGAATAAATTCTTTAAGTCTATCGGCAGCACAAGGCAGGTTTTTCATGTAAAGTTAAACCGCTACATGCAGCGTGAGGAGGAAATGGGTCAATTAAGTTTAATAGTAGCTCAGGTGCGTAGGGATCATCCGGGAATGGCCTTAAGAGACCTATACCAGGTTATTCAACCAGCTACGATAGGAAGAGACCGGTTTGAACAATATTTCAAGCAAATGGGGTATGGTGTAGCTATCAAACGATCTTTCAGAAGAACAACCGATTCAAGTGGAGTCATTCGTTTTCCGAATCTGGTAGAAGGTAAAAAGTTGACAGGTGTCAACCAAGTTTGGGTGAGTGATATTACTTACTACAGGATAAAAGAAAAGTTCTATTATCTGACTTTTATTATGGACTTATATTCCAGAAGAATCGTTGGCCAAAGTTGTAGCCGAACATTGTTAACAACACATACAACCATTGCTGCATTGAGAGCTTCCTTAAAGGCGAGAAATACTAATCAAATGCCAGGGTTAATAATTCACTCTGATGGAGGTGGTCAATACTATAGTAATGAATTCAGAAAGCTTACTAAAGAGGCTAAGATGGTCAATAGTATGGGTAAGACAGCCTATGAAAATCCACATGCCGAGCGGGTAAATGGCATAATTAAAAATAACTACATCAAACACTACAGTCCTGCGGATTTTGTACAACTATCCAGAATGACAAACAAAGCAGTCCAAATGTACAATAGAGAAAAGCCACATCGAGCTTTGAATAAACTAAGTCCCTTGCAATTTGAATACCTTATCAACAATAAAACAGTTATTAACAAAAGAAAAAAAGTAGCAAAAAAAGAAAAATTTACATTTACAATTAATACATTAACTAACAATCCAAAAGTGGTCAGTACTATTTAGGCATTGACTAATCGCAAATCGCAAATCGCAAGTCACATATCGCAAATCGTCCATCGCATATCATCACGACATCTGCTTCACCGCTTCCATCAACTTATTGGCGTAGACAAAATCGGTCAGTTCGTTTACGTCAGCTTCCAGTATATTCATCCGGGTGCCTTCCCATAATTTACGACCCTCGAACATAAACATCACATATTCACCAATTTCCATCACAGAATTCATATCGTGTGTAACCACGATTGTGGTGATATTTAATTCCTGTGTAATTTCCTGGATTAGATTATCAATACGGATAGCGGTTTGCGGGTCAAGACCAGAATTTGGTTCATCACAAAATAGGTAATTTGAATTATTTACAATTGCACGAGCAATACCAACTCTTTTTTTCATTCCGCCGCTTAATTCAGAAGGCATCTTTTTGTTGACTCCTGGTAAATTTACTTTTTCAAGGACAAAGTTAACCCGGTCAAGTTTTTCGCTTTTGGGCATATTTGTCAGTTGATCAAGAGGAAATCCGACATTTTCCTCTACATTTTTAGAATCAAATAATGCACCTCCCTGGAAAAGCATACCTATTTCTCGACGTATATCGATTTTTTCTTTTCGTCCGGCATGCGTGAAATCCCTTCCATCATACAATACATCCCCCTCATCTGGATCTTCCAGTCCCACAATACACTTCATAAGAACAGTTTTACCGGTACCGCTGGCGCCGATTATAAGGTTGGTTTTTCCTTTTTCAAAAACTCCATCGATCCCATGCAGGATTAATTTATCATCAAATGATTTAATTATGTTATTTATTTCTATCATAGATTATAATAGTGTCTGGGCTAAAGCATAATCTGCAATTAAGATAGCTATACAACTGCTTGTAACTGCCGTTGTACTTGCTCTTCCTACTTCCAGTGCTCCACCTTTGGTATAATAACCAGTGAAGGATGATATCGCTGATACAAGAAATGCAAAAGCAAAAGATTTTATCATGGCAAATGTTACATTAAATTCCAGAAATTCCGCCCGGATGCCATATATGTATTCATCGGGTGTAAGTTCACCTGTTAATGTAGCGGCTAGATATCCTCCAAGAATTGCCAGGAATCCTGCAAGAATCACCAGCAATGGAAACATAAGTAAACAGGCAATAATTTTTGGAAGCCCCAGGTATGACGCGGAATTAATGCCCATAACTTCAAGTGCATCAATTTGTTCAGTTATTCGCATGGTTCCCAATTCACCAGCTATGTTCGATCCTACTTTCCCTGCAAAAACAATGGCTGTTATGGTGGGCGCCAGCTCGAGTAAAACCATATCCCTAACGACCAAACTGACAACATAATTAGGAATTAAAGGTGAAACAAGATTGTAGGAGGTTTGCACGGCCGTTACCGCACCAATAAATGTTGAAATAATGGTAACAATAAAAATGGAATCAATTCCCACTTTTATGCATTCATCAATTACCAGTTTAACGTAAGTAGTGAATTTCTCACGCTTGATAAAAAGTAAACCTAAAAAAATAAAAAACCTGCCAACTGTTTTCATAAATTAGAAAAATTGAAATAATTCTTTATGACATGTAAAATATTAAAATTCGACTAGTTATATTAAACTTTTCTATAAAATTTACGACCATTCGGGAAATTAGTTCATCGTTATGAAGAAAAATATTGTAGTTACAGGTGGTAGTAAAGGGATCGGGAAGTCAATAGTCGAGAAATTTGCTTCTGAAGGATTCCACATTGTCACATGTTCGCGTGATGAAGATGCACTCAGCCGGTTGAAAGAAGGAATGGAAAAGAATCATCCAGAAATAAAAGTGCATGTTAAAAAAAGTGATCTATCCAGGAAAGAGGACATCTTTGAATTTGGTGATTTCGTAAAAGATCAAATATCTACAGTTGATGTACTGGTAAACAATACAGGCGTATTCATTCCAGGTGAGATCCATAAAGAAGAAGAGGGGACACTTGAAAAATTGATGAATACGAATCTTTATAGTGCGTATTACCTGACCAAAACCCTGGTTGGTAGCATGATTGAGCAAAAAAGCGGGCATATATTTAATATGTGCTCTGTTGCCAGCCTTCAGGCATATCCTAATGGAGGTTCTTACAGCATCTCAAAATTCGCTTTATACGGGATGACAAAAGCATTACGCGAGGAGATGAAACCACATAATATTCGGGTGACAGCAGTATTACCAGGAGCCACTCTAACCAGCAGTTGGAATGGTGTAGACCTCCCCAGTGAGCGATTTATGAAATCTGAAGATATTGCAGAAGCGATTTTTTCTACCTGGAAGTTATCTGACCGTACTGTTGTTGAAGATCTTGTGCTACGCCCCCAACTGGGTGATATCTAAGTAAAATTCCAACCTAACTCCAATCTGACTATTCGTATGAAAAATATATCTTTTATTATACTGGTTCTGTTTCCATTTTATACATGCAATGTAAAACCTGATAAGCTAGAACAAGATCCGCATGACCTGGTTTTCACTGAATTGGCTGCTTCCTGGGATGAGGCCATTCCATTGGGTAACGGGATGCTGGGAAACCTGGTTTGGCAGAAGAATGGAAAGTTGCGATTTTCATTGGACCGGGCAGATTTGTGGGACCTTCGCCCAATGGCCAATTTGAATACTGCCGAGTGGAAATACAGGTGGGTTTATGAACAATGGGAAAAAGATAACTACAAAGATGTCCAGGACCGATTTGATATGCCCTATAACCGTTTACCTGCCCCTTCTAAAATTCCGGCCGGAGCTTTGGAATTTGACATCAGTTCATTGGGTGAAATCGATATGATCAGGTTAAAAATCAGAGATGCTGTTTGCGAGGTAAAATGGAAAAATGGAGCCAGGCTGGAAACATATATACATGCCACGGAACCGATTGGCTGGTTTCGCTTTGAAAACATTGGGGAAAATGAAAATATCGCCCCTGCTCTGATCACTCCGGAATATGAGAAGAAAGGCGACTCAGGTCAGGCAAATTCAGTTACTGGACAAGACCTTCAACGACTTGAATATAAACAGGGGGAAGTGATAACAAATGAAGATAACACCTTATATATTCAGGAAGGATGGGGGGAATTTAAATACCAGATATTTATACAGTGGGAAAAATCCGGATCAGGAGTGGTAGGGTGTTGGAGCATAAGTTCTGAATTTCCTGACTGGGGGAATACACCTGATGCAAAAGATGTAGTTAATAAACATGGATCCTCAGGATATGATCAAATGTTGGTTTCTCATTCCAAATGGTGGAACAAATTTTGGGAAAAATCAGGGATCCTGATCCCTGATAAAATTCTGGAAAAACAATGGTATCTGGAATTATATAAATTGGGGGCTGCAGCTCGCAATGGGGCACCACCTATATCATTACAGGCTGTCTGGACGGCTGATAATGGGAAATTACCTCCATGGAAGGGAGACTTTCATCATGATTTAAATACACAGTTGAGTTACTGGCCAACATATAGCGGCAACCATCTGGATCTTGAAGAAGGATTCATCGATTGGCTCTGGAGATATAAGGACACTTTTAGAAAATATACACAAACGTATTATGAAACACCGGGTCTCAATGTACCGGGTGTCACCACGTTAACCGGCGAACCCATGGGTGGGTGGATCCAGTATTCCTTTGGCCCGACTGTATCAGCATGGTTGGCCCATCATTTTTACCTGCACTGGCGATATACGATGGACCGGGAATTCCTGGAGGAGAAAGCATATCCCTGGATAAAAGAAGTTGCGATTTTCCTGGATGAACTTTCTGTTACAGATTCGGAAGGAATGAAAAAACCGCCTATAAGTTCAAGTCCGGAAATTTTCAATAATTCCAGGGAAGCCTGGTTTGATGAAATCACAAATTACGATCTTGCCCTTATTCGTTGGACATTTGAAAAAGCCGCTGAATTGGCAGACGAATTGGGTAAAAAAGGTGAATCCGAAAAATGGAGACTGATTTTAACCGGATGGCCGGAATATGCTATTGATCCCGATGATGGTATGAAGTTTTCATCCAAAGTACCATATGAAGAATCTCATCGACATTTTTCTCACTTAATGGCTTTTCATCCGCTGGGATTGATCGATGTATCGAAAGGAGATCAGGACAAGGAAATTATTGATAATACCATTAGACAACTCCAGAATGTGGGTTCTGATTATTGGACCGGGTATTCTTTCAGCTGGTTGGGGAACCTGCACGCAAGAGCTTTCGATGGTATAGCTGCATCAGAAGCACTGAGAATATTTGCCACCTCTTTCTGTCTGCCAAATAGCTTTCATGTAAATGGGGATCAATCAGGCAAAGGGTATTCCACAATGACCTACCGTCCATTTACATTGGAAGGCAATTTTGCATTTGCATCTGCAATTCAGGAAATGTTGATCCAGAGCCATACAGGCATTGTTCAATTATTCCCGGCAATTCCTGATGACTGGAAGGATATATCATTTCATCAATTAAGAACGGAAGGAGCCTTTCTGGTGTCTGCAGAACTTGAAAATGGAGATTTGAAATCTTTAATCGTAGAATCTGAGGTTGGAGGCCCGATCCGCATCAGGAATTCTTTTAAGGGAGGGAATTTTCATTGTGATAAGGAGGTCAAAATAAGCAAAAATATAATGCAGCTGGAAATGGATCCGGGAGAGAAAATTGAATTGATTGGGATGCAATAATATCTATGACATTTTTAAATCCCCTAAAACAATAAATGAGTAAATCAATAGCATATTAATGAGAGTAATCCTACAGTAATCATGAAATATTTATGGTATTTTTTAATCGGAGTTACATTCTCCTGCGCCACAAGGGACAGCCAGATACAATATACAACTGCGCAGGAACCCTGGCCCGAAGGTTTGGGTAGTCAACGGGCTGTACTGCAGATTAGAGAACCTGCAGAAGCAGTTTATTTAAACCTTTTATGGAGAAGACATGATCTCAATCCGCAAGACAGGAGATTCATAATTGTAAATGAAGCATCTGAGGATACTGTTGAGAATGTTTACAGGATTCATGTTGATAACGAAAAATGTGAAATTGCTTTTGGTCCGGTAAAACCGGGCAGATTTTACTTCTATTATTTACCATATAAACCGGATCCTGACTGGGGATTTTTCAAATATGGGTATTTGACCAGGGAGAATGAACCAGATGAACAATGGGTAAATAGAAATGGATTAACGGATTCAGCAACAATCAGCAGACTATCCGAAGCACGATGTAGTGAGATTCAATCCAGGACCACATTTAATAGTTTTTATCCTATGGAAGTAATTCCAACTGCAACAGAAAAGTCTGATTATATTGATCAACATCCAGGTGATTATCTGGTTTTTCCAGAAGACAGGAAGTATCCGATCAGGATGAAGGATGAGATCCCGGTCAAATGGATCATTGATCCTCCAGGGAGCATGTTTGATGGAGAAGCATGTCGAAATGAATACTACTGCTTCCAATTAGGCCTTTTTGCTGTGGGGAAGGGAATTAAGGATGTTAAGATCCGTTTTTCTGATTTAAAAAAAGGAGAGCAAGCGATTCCCGCCTCTTCTTTTACCTGTTTCAATACGGAAGGTATAGATCCTTATGGAAAACCATTTACTAAAAGAGTTGATGTTGAAAGGAATTCCGTGCAATCATTCTGGATAGGTGTAGATATACCTGAAAATGCAGAACCTGGAGTATATACCGGATCTGTGATGATAGATCCGGAAAACTCAGCAGAAAAAAGCATTGATCTGAGATTAAAGATCAACAAAAGTATACTGGCTGACAGGGGAGATAGTGAACCATGGCGGCACTCGAGGTTACGATGGTTGAACTCAACGCTTGGAATTGATGATAATCCGGTAGCACCATATTCTCCTGTAACACAGACAGGTGATGGTATCTTTGAGATATCTGGCAAAAACATCAGCCTGACAGAAGAAGGAATGCCTGGATCCATACAAGCATGGAATGCAGAAATTCTAAAAAGACCTGTTTCCTTTAGTATTTCTACTTCGAAAGAAAATGTAACACTTCCACGATCAGCATATACTATCGATAAATCTACTGCTGGAAATATTCAATGGAGTTGGGATTCACCTGTAGGTGATTTTAAAATACATGGCAGAGGTTCGTTAGAATTTGATGGCACATTAAACTATGTGATCAATCTGAAAGCAGAGAAACAGATCGATGTTACTGATATCATGCTGGAATTACCATTTGAGCCATCAATTGGTCAATACATGAAAGGGATGGATCTTCGTGGCAGTATAGTACCGGATTCCCACGCGGCCAAATGGGAAGGTCCTCATGATAGCTTTTGGATTGGAAATACAAAAGGTGGCCTGCACTGTGAATTGCGTGGATCAGATTACCATGGTCCCTTGCTTAATTTATTTCATCCAGATTATCCTGATAGTTGGTACAATGGTGATAAAGGATACTTTTCTATTAAGAAAACTGTAAATGAAGTACTGGCTACTGTTCATTCCGGGAGCAGATCATTGGATGCTGATGAGGAAATAAATTTTGAGTTTTCCCTGCTCATCACGCCTGTTAAAGAAATGAATTCCTTTAATCAATTCACCAACCGGTATTTCCATAATGCATTTGATCCAAGGCCGACTGATGATGCCCTCGATGCCGGTGTGAAGATCATCAATGTTCATCATGGGAATAAATACAATCCATATATTAATTATCCATTCATTGCGACAAAGGAAATGAGGGATTTTGTGGATCACTGGCATGAAAAGGGAATGAAAGTAAAGATCTATTATACCATTCGGGAGATTACAAATCATGTAACGGAGATCTGGGCTTTGCGTAGCCTCGGGAATGAGATACTGAGAGGTAGTAAAGGCAGTGAACTCCCATGGTTACAGGGACAGGGTTATCCATGGTTGATGGAGCATTTTGTGGATGATTATACAAAAGCATGGTACCACCCATTCGGTGATGGGTTTGCCGATGCGGCCATATTGACTGCGCCCGGAGATTCCAGGTGGTATAATTATTATATTGAAGGTCTGAGGTGGTTGGTACATAACATGGATATCGATGGGTTATATCTTGATGATGTAACTTACGACAGGAGGATACTTAAGCGCATGCGTAAGGTGATGGCTATGGAAAAACCCGGGTGCATTATTGATCTGCACTCAAATGATGCATTTGCCAAAGGACCGGCAAATCAATATACCGAGTTTTTCCCCTATGTAGATAAATTGTGGTTTGGTGAAGCATTTGAATATAATGAAATGTCACCGGAAAATTGGCTTGTAGAAGTATCCGGTATCCCTTTCGGGCATATGGGGGATATGCTGCAGGGTGGAGGGAACCGCTGGCTTGGAATGTTGTATGGGATGACAGTTAGGTTGCCATGGACATCAGAGAACACTACTGCTGATCCCAGACCTGTGTGGGAAGTTTGGGATGAGTTTGGGATTTCAGATTCTGAAATGATTGGATACTGGGAAGATCATTGCCCGGTAATGACAACGCATTCCGAGGTACTGGCAACGGTTTATCAGAAGAATGATGAGGTTTTAATTGCCCTGGGTAATTGGGCAGAGAGTGATGTGGAAGTTAGATTGAATATTGACTGGCAGACATTGGGATTGGATATAAACAAATCAAAGCTATATGCACCAGGTATTAAGGATTTCCAACATGAACACACCTTTGTAATAGGTGAAAGCATTCCGATCAAGTCGAAGCAAGGCTGGCTGATTTTTGTAGAAAAAGAAGGAATTTAAATTCCGGGATAATTGTTATCCAAATAGAACCTTACTGCATGAATTTTTTGGTGAAACCATAAATAAAGGATATACCGGTCCTTCAATCATATGCATAAATAAGTTCGTTAGTAGTAATCAATTAAGAAATTCAAATAATATGGATAAAATAATCACCGACTCAGATACTTCTAACCGGGAGAATCATCCGAATTTATCCTATACATTCAATACCATTAATAAACCCCATGATGAAATAGGGGAAATAGAAAAAACCATTAAAGCACATATTAATTGGGCAGTGAATAATAAAGATAGGGCAACACTGTTCTCGACTATTATTGAGAATAAAGAGTTGTATTTCATACAAACCGATTCAAAAAGCACACTGGATGGTATCGATGAGTTTTCGTCTCTGATAAATAATGTTTTTATGGGCAAAGATTTTAAAGCAATCAGGACTGAAATAAAAAGCCTGCGAATCCATATTTCAACAACATTACAAACCTCCTGGTTTTCATGTATATTGAATGATTACAATGAATTTCAGGGGAAGCCGTTTGTGTGGGAAAATGTCCGTTGGACAGGAGTATTGGAGAAAATTAGTGGGAAATGGAAGATATTTCAATGTCATTTTTCAAAAGCGGAAGATCTGATAAAAACATAAGTTTAATTCATAACTTCTGTTTTGTCTTTAGGCCTCTTTAACAATTTTAAATTTTATGAAATCATGAAAAATTTTAACATTCCAGTTAATCGCCGTGATTTTCTTATAGGATTATCAGGATTAACAATTAGTAGCCTGATCGCATGTTCTGGTGAAAAATCTCAGGGGGATACTGTACAAACACAAAGCATGGAGCCATTTGACATGCAGCTGAGACCGCATCACATTATAGATATTATCACTGATCATGGAAAGGGAATAGAATATGAACCACATCTGTATGGACATTCTCAGCATCTTGTTGCTCCGAAATTGCTGTCAAATTTGAATTTGAAGATCAGACTTGTAGTTGTTGCAGACGATATCTGTAAGGGATGTGAACACTTATTACCAGGAGGAAAATGTAAAGATGTTTTGGCTCAACTAACACCATCTCCTCCAAAACAAGCTTATAATGATGTGCTTGATAGTCGTTTATTTGACCATTTTGCAATAGAACCAAACAGTGTGCTAACATTACGCAGATATCTGGAAATAGTAAACGAGAGCATTCCTGGAATTGAGAAAATTTGTACGCACCCCAAAGAAAATCAGGAAGAACGCCTGCAGGGACTTATTAGTGGATTAATTAAATTAGGTGTGCGAAAAAATGTTTAGGTGGAGCGTATATTATAATTTACTTTTAAGCAACACTTTCCCCTATGATAATAAAAACGAACAGAATCAATATAAACAAATAATGACAATTTATATAGGCCCCTTAATTTGTGTTGGATTTTTTTGATTGACATAATAATTCCTTTTTGTCTTAGTCACAGATATCTATGATCATGTCTACAACAGGTAATGCTTCATCAGCCTGGATTTCGTAATCTCCCTGTGTATTTGGAATTGATGTCATAACAACAACCAGGTCTTTTTCAGGTACTATGAAAGCAAATTGTCCACCATGACCCCACATAAAATGTATATTTCTGGATGGATCGATCCACCAGTAATGACCAAATTCATATTCACCTTCCGTTTTCACCTGCGATGAAGTCATAGTATCTATCCATTCCTGATTAACTATCTGACGATCCTCCCACAGACCACCATTAGAAACACACAAAGCAATTTTGGCAAGTTCTCTTGGTGTTGTTATAAGTCCAAACCCTCCAAAGGTTTGACCATCCCTGTATCGATCCCAGTCATAATTCTTCATTCCTATCTTTGAGAATAACACTTCATCCGCCCATGAGTCCGTTGGCTTTCCAGTAACTTTCTGAATGATGCTGGCCATTAGTTGCGGATCACCATCCTTATAATTGAACATCGTCCCTGGCAGTTCTTTCATCGGCAGATCCAGAATGAATTCAAGGATATTATCAGGTAATTGCCGAAGTATTTTGTCCGTTTGTCCATTAACACCATCATTGCTGAACGCAATGCCTGATTGCATATTCAACAAATCTCTGATAGTTATGTTTGCTTTATCAGGATGATTGATCATCTCCTTTTCAAGATACTTGGAGATTGGATCATCCAGTGAACTGATTAGCCCTTTCTCGATGGCTATCCCGGTCAAAACACTCATTACCTGCTTTGTACATGACCAGATAAGGTGTTTGATCATTATATCTTCGTTGTTTTTCAGGTAAGATTCTGATACCAGCCGGCCATTTCTGAAAACAAGCATGCTCCTTAATGACCAGAGATTTTCATCATTATACACCTGTTTATAAATCTCTATCAGGCCTGAAGAATCCATAGCCTCTGCTGATGGGTACGAAAGGACATGTCCATCTCCGATATCCATAGGTTCTATGGATGTGAATGGATTATTTAAGGGATCTTCACTCAGGCAACTACTGAGAAGAATGATTGATATTAGTTGATATAATTGCTTCACGACTATTTTGTTTTTTTATGTCCTAAGTTCCAATACATGTTGAGCGAATGAGTCATATAATCCAATCTTGGATTTTCATAGTACACGAAATACTCAAATTCGTAACCGAGTGAAAGCCTCTTTTTATTGATTTCAATAAATATGATTTCCAGATTGGTATGATTCAACAGGTTGCATGTCCCGAATTTTATATTACTATGTGCATTGTTGACAAAGTCTGACATTGTTAGAGAGTAAAAATGAGATTCAGTCGCTGGTGTTGGCCTCGAAGCAAATCCAGCTATTGAATTAGAAAATATGATTCTCATCTTTTTGTTGCTTATGGGAAACTCAGCAAATATTTTTGGTCCAAAGTCGATAAACGTAAACCAGAACATATGGCCACTTTGTAATTCGGGATAGAGTTGCCACTGATAATTTACGGATAAGTAAGGCCCCAGATAGATTGTATTTTGAGAGTTTTTGGCAATATCCCAGCCATAGAATAAATCAACTGGTTTGAAATGCCAGTTTAAGCCAATCCCCTGCCTGAAATCAGGTCCGAAAGCAAAATCAGGGCTGTAATTAAACACTTTCCTTTTTTCTCTATGGTTATAATCATACCCAATTACCAGGTTAAAACCATTAAATACTAATCCATAATTAGCGCCTTCTTTAATCTGAAAATACTGTGTTCGAAAATTTAGTTTATGCTCTTTTAAAGCAGTCGTATCCTGTGCTACTGTTGTCATAGAATATACTATGATCAACAGGAGTGCAATTATGTATTGTTTATTCATTGGATTCTTAAATTACCGGGTAGTACGAGATATTATAAAGCCCTTCACAGATTACGTATTTTATTTGTACAATGTTTAGTAACCTGATTTATATCATGGATAATATAGAGGAACTATTACTGTCAATTGTCATCAATTACATTGCCTGATCCGCTTATATCTTTAGTAATAGTTGGATTTCCCTTGTAATATATGCTTCCGGATCCGCCGATTTTAATATCCAGGATTTCTCTTACATAAACATAGCAATTTCCTGTTCCAGGGATATTTATTTCACATGCATCAGAAGCAATTGGATAACCATGATAATTTCCAGAACCGCTGAATTTTAAATTTAATCTTTTCAAATCCGGGAATTCACCATTAGCGGAAATAGTTCCAACACCACTGACATTGATTGATAAGTTTTCAGAGCCTGTAAAGGAATTTAAATTAATATCTCCAGCCCCTGGAATACTTAAGAACAAATCTTCCTGGTTTGTAAAGTCATTTATTGTAATGTTACCTGTACCGCTTAAAGTAATGTCATTAATATCAGGAACGGTAATGTTTACTGTTAGCTCATACCCGTCATAACAACCTTTTTCAAGATCAATTGCCCAGGTATTTCCGGAAACATTTGTGGATAATCTATCAATAATGTTTGGATGTCCTGTGACGCTAACTTCCTGGCTACTCCCCTGTGCGATGACAACATTAGCTGCCTCGGTTAAATCAACACCTGTAAAATCAGATATTGATAACGTTTTGGTGGTTATTGTTCCTTCCCCCCGGACACAGATTCTGCTCTCTTCACAAGACAGGAATAAAATACCGGCTACTGCGATTGCAATTATGTTTATATATAGAGTTTTCATCGTAATATGGTTTATTTTTTAATTATTTGTAAAAACTTTTATTGTGGATCTGTAATTTCTTAATAGCCGGTTGATCTACGCAATATTTTCATAATGAATCATCATTCATTTTCCATGCTGATGAGATTCATGTTTAAAATTCTATTCTATAGCTTAATACCGGAATAATTCCTGCCATAGGGTATTCTATTATTTCTTCTTCATCAGGATTGTAAAACATTGTCCAGGTATTCAACCGGTTGGTAGCGTTTTGAATATCCAGTGCCAGAACGTGTTCCGATCTCTTTTTGTAGAAATGAAGTTTGAATCCCAGGTCGATTCTGAAATAGTCTTTCAGTTGGGAAGAAAAGAATTCATCTGATTCAAATACTGTTTCTCCTTCCTGGATAGATGCTTGCAGGTTTATGGGAGTTTGTCTTTTACCACCTGACCAGATCAGTTTTGTGTTTATACCAAACATCTTGTTGTCACCCCACTTGAATTCCTTGCCACCCACGAAATTGGTAATGTGTCCGATGTTGTATTTCGTGTTATACCAGTTGCCATCTAATGGCTTATACTCAGATTCGAAAAGTGAATTGGAGATCATAAAGTAATAATTGTTAGTAAAATATTTCTGTACCGTCAGCTCGATACCATAGTTTCGGCCTTTTCCTGCACTTACTAAAGTATCATCTGGATCTACTCCCCCAAAAATTGGAGACCAGTATTTGTTCGGATTATTTGGCACAGGAAGTTTAGAGATGCTCTGGTAATATGCCTCCGCCTTTACCAGGATACTTTTCCCAAGCATTTTTTCATAGGAAGCTACATAGTGCGTTGATCTGGTGAGTTCCAGGGACTTGTTTGGCATATCTAATGTACCATCAGGATCCTGGAATTCTACGAAGTAAACTGGCAGGTTTTCATTCTTGCTATGCATTCCAAATCCAAAACTCAACTTTTGTCGTTCAGGTAAATTAATTCTTAAACCAAGACGTGGCTCAAGGGAATTGTCGCTATTCAAAGCAAAATGCGAATAATGTAATCCAGCCACTAGTAGAACCTTATCAGTAAATTTGTATTTGGTCTGAAAGTAGCCCTGGTATATGCTGGTTTTTCCCTTGCTGTCAAGAAAAGTGTTCCAGGCCTTTGTGCTATCATCCGCTATTCGTGAATAATAATTATAATCCAGATAATTCAGTATAATGCCTGTACGAATCTGCATTTTGTTCGATAGCTTCCTGTTATAAAAGGAGGTAAATCTTGTTGCACGGCTTTGGAGTTCATCATAAAAATCGCCATTCAGGTTTCCAAGACTGTCCATCATATCCAACGTTTCAGAGCTATAGCTCTTTGATCTAGAAAGTACGGTTTTAAAGAAAGACTTATTGTCAGGGAAAATAGTGTGGCTTATACCTGTTGCATACATGCCGGTTTTTGTGAGATCTGTGTACCCATTTTCAAGTTTTTCAGAGAGTGTAGTATCAGGCAGGTATTTTTCATCGCTGTCAGATAATCCACCTATTCCCCATATAGAAAAAGTGCCAGCCTTTTTTGTGGGGAGATTGAATTTAAAAGAGAGGTCCTGGTAATTTGGCAATGCATTTTCAGATACCTGTATGTTTAAGTTATTCAATATTGAAAGTGTGGAGTAACGATAATTGAAAAGAAAAGAGCCATTGTATCCTTTTTTGAAAGGCCCTTCTGCTGATAAATCAACTCCCAGAATCCCTGCTTGAACCGTAAATTCGTGGTCATGGTTATTCCCATTCCTTAGATTAAGATCGAACACACCCGAGAGTGCTCCACCAAATTCGGCCGGGAATGCACCAGTATAAAAATCAGAATTACCCAACATGTTTGAACTGAGGATACTTATTGAACCAGATGAATATCCTTCCTCTGAAAAGTGATTGGGGCTTGGAATTTCTACTCCTTCAAGCCTCCAAAGCATCCAGTTTGGAGAATTTCCCCGGATCACAATTTCGTTAGAGGCATCATCCGTTCCGGATACACCGGCATAAACCTGGACCATTCGGGCGGGATCGCTGACACTGGCAGCATACCTTTTTGTTTCTTCTTCACTGAATGAAAGTGCACTTACGGTAGCCATTTCATTTAAAGGCTCACCTTTTGCAATTGTAACTTCGACACCTTCCAAGGCATGGATTTTTTCAGAAAGTTCCACGCTTACAAAAACCTCTTTGGCAGATCCAACCAGGATTTCAGGAAGTAAAGCATCTTCATATCCGACAAATGACACTTTAATTGTATATCTTCCAACCGGTAGATCCTCAATTGTAAAATCACCCTCCACACCTGTTGTCGCTCCTACAGCAGGAAAAGTATTCAGAACGTGGACATTGGCAAAGGGCAATGTAATTTTTGATTCCCTGTCGATTACCGTCCCACGTAATATCTGAGTTAAAACATCCGGGTTGAATGATGGTAAATTTGAAGCTTCTTCTAACGGAGTTATTACAATTGTATCATTTACCTTTTTATAAGTCATGCCCGTGTTTTTCAGAGTTTTGTCCAGCAAATCCTCCAATGTTGCTTCAGATACGGATAATGAAACTTTGGGGCATTTAGCCAACTCTTCATGATTATAGATAAAGTTGACATCTGCCTGATTTCTTATTTCATTTAGAATGGCTTCAACAGTAGTGTCAGTAAGTGAAATATTAAAGGTCTGTGCCTGTACAACCGAAACCAGTAGTAATGCGACAATACATAGATATCCTGTTTTTAAGGATTGGTGTGTCCGTCTGTAAATTTGTTCGCTAATATGTTTTATACTGAGATTTTTCATAATTTTAAAGTGTCTAAAGATTAAAAGTCTTTTACAAAATGTTGATGATGGGAAATGTTGCAGCATTTCCCATTGTCTTTTATAATATTACGATCGTATTATTTCTTAATTCAAACTTCACGTCAGTTGTCATTTCCAGCATTTCAAGAATCGATGAAACATTTTCTATGTTGCTGATTCGGGCTGAAAAATGGTAATCCCTGGCAAGGTTATTCTCAAACTCATATTCAAAGTCATACCATCTGGCTAATCTCTTCATGACCATGTCCAGGTTATCATTGGTGAATTCAATTTTTCCATCAATCCACGAGGTATACTGAGATGTATTCACCTGATTTATTTTTATGGTTGAACCATCTCTTAATATAACTGCCTGATCATTTGGCATCAATATTTCACTGGCTGATGTAGATCCCAAATTTCCTGTAACATCTATTTGTACCTTTCCTTCAACAAGTGTTGTTTTTATTGACAGTTCATCCGGGTAAGCGGATACGTTGAAAGAAGTGCCAAGTACCGTGATATCCATACTTCCAGAGCTAACGATGAAAGGTTTGCCATTGTGACTAACATCAAAATAGGCTTCACCTGTAAGAAACACCTTCCTTGTACTGTCAGTGAAGGAAACCGGAAATTTTAAAGAGGAACCTGCGTTAACCCAAACTTCCGTACCATCAGCAAGAACCAGGTTATACCCACCCCCCCGGGGTGTTTTTAATTCATTGTATATAAGTGGCTGGATTTCGTCTGTCTTTTTTTCGTCAGAATAGATGAGTGAGTTTT
>JBHOSY010000058.1:0-23105 GCA_042584165.1 Bacteroidota bacterium
TTTAGTTGATTTTAAATTTTGCAACTATACCCAAATGATCTGATGGGTATCCAGGAGTTTTAATTCCTTTCCCCTTAAAATTTGAGACTATTGGTCTAACTTCAACCAGCTTTAGATCTTTGCCTTTGAAGTATATATAATCAATACGGGCTTTGGAGGTATCAAATGAATTACCCGGGTATTTGGCAACATCGGGATATAAATTTCGATATGAATCTGTAAAACCGGCGTTTTCCATTAGTAAGCTGTGACCGGATTTCCCCAGACCATCATCCAAATGAGAGACAGAGTTAAAATCTCCACCAAAAATAATCGGCTCGTTATCTGAATTATCAATTAATTTACTCCATGCATTTAATGCTCCGTCCAAATCTTCTGGCTTTCCCCGATTATACCAATTAGAGAAGGCTATAACACGCCTTTTTTTCGACAATCTGATCTTTACTCCACAATTGTTAAAAGCATAATTCTTCCCATAGTTGGAGCGTTCTTCAACCATGTAGGCATCTTCCAACGGGAATCGACTCATGACAGAAAGGTTTGCACCCCAAACAGCGCCAATTGTACTTCCTCCCTCATAATAATAAAAACCCAGGCTACTTGAAATTAGTGATCCTGCACCATATGTTTCCTGCATAAGAACAATATCGGCTCCTGCATTTTTAATCAGTTCTGTAGTCCGCTCAATACCATCAAAGCCATCTTTTTCTTTTGAATAATGTGTACCCCCATGCCATATGTTCCAATTTACAATGGTCAGAACATCATTTTCCAATTCAGGTTCATCAGCTACTTTACGATATTTTCTAAATTCATCTTTGATATTTTGTGGAGAGAGAGTCTCACCCCAAACATGCAGTTCATCAACGGTTCCGTTAAATGATTTACAGGAAGAAGAACCATTTATATCACCACCTATTCGCAAGGGTGTGCCACTCATAAAATTTCTGTCATCCAGGTCTCCAATGTGCAGTACTGCTTTGTTTATACCATCGTAAAACAGGCGAATCTCTTTTAAGTTTGCATTATGAGTAAAAGCAAGTTGATGCCATTTGTAATCTGCAATTGGTTGATGCTTTGCGATAGGCTCGTAAAGATAATGCAGTTTCCCATTTCCTATGTTCCATCCCCAAGCTCCATCATAACAATAAAGCGTAATGCCCTTGTTGGTCCTTCTTTTTCCATATATCCCAGCATCCTTTTTACTAAAATCTGAATTAGAAAGTATAATTGATGTATCAGGTACAGCTTTTGAAGAATTTACCCATATAGAAACAGAAAAATCATTGCTATTTGAAAACCAGGTTGTATCTGTATTTTTTAAAGTGGGGATTTTATTGCAATCCTTCAGGTATAATCCCCTGCCTTTGATCCCTTCAGAATATCTTAACTCGTTTACAATTTCTTCAGAAAATGCAGATTCCCTGTTTTTATCAAAATCAATAGACAATAATAAATCGTTTGTTACTATCGCAGTTTGGTTTGTACAAGAGTTTACCAATACAAATACTATTGCGGCAAATAATAAAGGCCTCATAAATCACTCAATTAAAAAGTCGTTATAACTGTGGGGGTGGTAGCCTGGTGCTATCCTTTTATACTTTTAAGGCATGTCAGAATCACCTGTTATTATTTTTTACCCCTTTAAGTAAATATAATCAATTCGATATTTAATCCCTGTCCGGACTACAGCAAATAACGAATACAACTTTTAATCGTCGAGATGGAAGTTGTAACCAAAATTATATCTAATACTTTATAGCCAGGCTATGGATCATGTACAATGCAGCGCACAGAATTAATTGATCGTTTTCAGGTTCCATCCTTCCAGGGATATAAGCTTTGCAGTACCTCCCAGTCTGGTTAATGCAATATAATCTCCCTTGATATTTTCAGCTCTTACTTTTCGGGAAACACAATATCTTCCACCATTAATGAAAACTTCAACAAGCTGTTTATCAATGAATATCTGCATTTGCAGTGGATCTCCCTGTTTCCACTCTTTGATAGGTACAGTAACGCCATCTATATTAATCACATCACCACTCCATATGATAAATAAACCTCCATTTCCATCTTTATCACAGAGGACATTGAGCCCACAAAATGCGGCAGCCTTCAGTTCCAGTTCAACATCAATTTCAAGTTGATCCCCCCGGATATCGTCCAAAACATCGTATGCTGTCATGGGTCCAAATACAGGTAATTCCCTGCTTTCAAGTTTAATGTGTTCAGTTCTCAATTGTTTCATTATATTAACCGGTTGCTGGATAAGTTTGCCAGCATTATCAATTGATAACTTGCGTGGGATTGCAAAACAACCATTCCATACCGGGGAATTATTTTTCAGGGATTCATTCATATAGGTTGGCAACCAATCCCTGTCCCACCCAGGCATCCAGGCCATAAGAAAAAGATCACCATTGTTATCAAGTATGGTTTCCTGAGCATAATAATGACCACTGTAATCCAATATGCCTTCAGAATCCGGAATAAATTTCATGTTTCCAAAATCAAAATCACCGATGAAGTATACGCATCGATCTACAGGAGCATCGCTGGATGCCATCAATATCCATTTATCACCAAGGGGTCTGAGTTCAGGAACTTCAAGGTTTCTTAATTTATGTTTCGGATAAGTAAAAAGGATGCCTTTATATTCCCATGAAGTGAGATCTGTGTTTTTTGACTCGAAAATCGGTACAGGAACATAATTTTCTTCGAACAAATCCGCACATGCTATCAGGAATGTCCTGTTCCCTGCTTTGAATACAAAAGGATCACGCCAGAACTTATCGAATTCCGGTAATCCCGGATGTTCGAGTGACAGCACAGGCTGTGAGATCTTGTGTTTCCATTCTGTCAGACCGCTGTTAAACTGAGCCTGCCAGAATTTCATAGAGCCATCTTTACCAGTTGAATAAAATGCCAATGGTTTTCCTTTGTCGTTAATGATCGTGGAACCTGACCCGACATGATCAAGGCCCAATTCAAAAGCAGGTGTTAAATCCTGCTTCATATGCTCCCAATTAAGAAGATCACGGCTTCTGGCATGTGCCCAATACCAGCCACCCGGAGAACTACTGAAAGGATTCAGACCATAAAAAATATGATACCAGCCATCATGATAAATCCCGCCATTCGGATCACCCATGCATCCTGCCGGAGGAGTGAGGTGAAAAGCCGGTCGCAGGGAATCCTGTAAGATATTTTTCGATGCTTCTTTAAAAGCACTGTCAATATTTTGAGAAGTTAAATCCCAGCTTTGAGCCTGCAGGGAAAAACTGGCATAATGATATCCTATAAAAATAAATAACAACAATTTCGGATTAATTATTATGCTCTTTTTCATGTCGTGATATCTTTTATTTGGACAAATGTCTGACTGCTATGTGACATACAAATTAGAAATCGGAAGTTAGTTGATGATCATCGATACAGGTTCAATCCTGATTTAGCGTAAAAACAATTTGTATACTTCGTTTGCTTCCTGGCCTGTTTCTAATAATATCTCTTTTTGTTTTCCTTCCAGTGCCGGATCTTTTAAAATTATGCGGTATTGGGTGTTTTTCTTAATGCGGAAGTTTAAGAATCTGTTGGCATCGTCGGTTTTCACTGGTGAATAACCAAAGTCTATAAGTCTTTCTCCCTCATATACTTCTACGCGACAACTCACTCTGTCCTTTGATGTATGTTCATCCGGGCTTTTGTAGAGAACCACATCAATATCCAGTTCATCCGCTTCCAAGGGATTACTTTCAGATAATTCCTGATAGATATCTATATACCGCTGGGTTACATTGTGACCAAAAATATAGGGTTTTTCGGGTTTCCTGTCACCGTTTTTTCTTCTTTCTAAAAAGCGTTTCCACCGATCAGGTAGCTCAGAAGTATCCATTTCCATGAAAATGTTGAAAAATTGGGATCTGACAGGGTACAGGACATCCGTAGGTTTGTAGGATGCAGCATAGATCCAGTGGATTTTATTTTCAGGATCGGCTTTTCCGGCATCTCTCACAAACCATGACTTGTTTAAAGTATCGGGGTTGTACTCTGTGAACATCCATTCATCACCAATCAGCACTTCCGACCACGTGTGATTCCCTCTCATGTTTGTCCACATAGCTGTACCGGCAAGGCGTGAAGGTATTCCAACCGAGCGAAAAGCATCAGTAAGGAGGATTGACAAACCTGTACAGGTTGCCATGTGTTCTTCCATGGATTGCTTTGGACCGGCATCTGACCGGGATCTCTCTGTATTATATTCTACCCCAACTTCATCCTCGATATTCCTGTTAATGGCGAAGATGGCATCTATAATATTGTCTTTATCTTTTACATATTTTGAAAACCGTTCATAAAAAGCTTTACGCCATGGATCACGATCCTCAGATATGTTTGCATACGGCAACACTTCATTGAAAAAGATAGAATCCGGCAAGTTACTGCACCATGGGAATTCATTACGGGCTTTATAAGCGTAATGTGCATTTTCCAGCAGGAAGGTATCACTGAGAGAAACCAGGTCTTGCTCAGGCATATAACTGATAAGGAATGCCATGCCTTCTCTTTGTTCTTTGGGGCACTTATTCAATGCGCTCATGATATTTGATGCATTATCCCCGGCATTGTTGATGGCTGTGTCCAATAACGGGTGATAGAAATCCGGGATGGCCTGATATTGGTGGTTACAAGCGAACAAAAAAATTAAGCCAGGCAGAAAAAAAGAATTAAGCCATTTGTTCCGGAGTGTGAGAAAAATGCTCATTGAAATATTAGTTCGATAGTACATGTAAGTTTATATATCACTGCAATTTTACTATTCTTTAGTTAAGGGAAGTGTTTTTTATATTTAAATTCTCACATGTAAAATTATCTTAAAATTGCCGATTATGTATGAATAATGGCAATGGAATTAATCATTATATTGTAATAAAGTACGGGACTGGCGATTGCAATGGATCATACTGGCAATCCTGACTATCCTGATCTATACATGGCTGTGGTAAAACAAGATAGCTGATTAGATCAATTGATTTTATCATTCACTTACAGGAGCTTCGAAAAATTCCAGATTCTTTAAATGATACTTTTCCGGATTGGGATTTTTAGTGAAATCCATATTAGTCTTTTTTCCAAAAAAATACTGATCACAAAACTCGAACAGGGCCAGCCAGTCTTCTTCATTCTGATTATGTGGTCCGTTTCGCCAATGCACTCCCTGGTTACCCCCCGCGCCCATCCAATGAAAGACCACATCCGCTGCAAGATAGGTAAGATAAGTACCATATGGATTCGCATGGTAGTCCTCTCGTGAATGTGGATTGATCAAACCCCTGGGGGAAATTAATGCCTTTTGAAAATGTGCATCAAAGGGCATCTTTGCCTCCTTGCCTGCAAAACTGAAAATATTTGGATTCCACCAGTGTTGAAATTTTTTCTTGTGATCCTGGATTCTTTGCTGATCCTGCTCTGGATCAAAATGTCGCCAGCTGGCGGTACCACCCGCTCCTGATGAATTTGGAGCTGTAACAGCAATTCTCTCTTCATAAACACCCGCACAAAGTGCTGTTTTTCCTCCTCTTGAATGTCCGGTTGCAACGATCTTGTCAGGATCGATATATGGCTTTTTCTCAAGGTGATCAATAATAATGCTATATGCCCAGGCCCATGCGGCAATGGTTCCCCAATCGTAATCATCATAAAGTTTGAATACTCCTGAAGATTTAGAGGTTTTATTATCGGCTGCTGCTTCATCCCTGTTGAATTTGCAGATCACATATCCTCGTCTGCAGGCTTCCCTGGCCACATAATCTTCAATCTTATCACGCTTAAGCTCTCTGTATTTCTTTCTTGTGCCTTCATTTTCTACCTCTGAAAGATCGAAAATAAAGCTGTCATTTTTGATGACTAAAGCAAACTTCCCATCCCTGTTCGGGCGCCGTATGCCTGTTTTGAACTTTGCCTTTTTCTTGTTCCGTTTTATAACAATGTAAAAAGTTTCTTCCAGGATTGAATCCTGGAAAATTATTCTGGAGGAAATGGGCTCAATTTCAATTGATTCAGGAATAGGGGGAACCTCACCATACAAATAATGTGTTAGCATTTTCTTCAGGTAGGTGCGTTGGGATTCCCATTGCTCAATTGATATGATTTTTTCGCCAATAGCATCTATAAAAGGATCCTGCAATCCAAATGTTTCGGGTAGTTCATCTGCTGTTTTGAAATGACAGAAAGGATCACCAGTATTTCCACCTGGTTCGCATCCCAATACCAATAATATAGAAAAGAAAATGAAATAGTTTTTCATTTAGAGATGTTGTCCGACTTCTATTTATCCGTGTTGAACATCAACTACAATTAAGGCTCTTCTTTGAATAATTTGATCCATTGATTATATCTAAGAGTAATATTTCGAAAATCACCTTTCCCATACATATGTGTCCCGGATCAATTCTCCATATTTATCTTTTATAGATGCTTTTAAAGCTTCGAAAATCTCAGGGTTTGCCTGAGATACATCTCTGGTCTCTGACAGGTCATCAATTAAATTGTACAATGAATAATCTACTAGTTCAGCGCTCCGGATTAATGATTCATTCCCTTTATAAATGTTCTGTGCTTTTGGAATATAGGACGTATCATTTTTCAGGCGTGCCATAATTTTCCACTCCCCATCTCTCATTGCAACCATATGCTCGTTGAGAGCATTGTAATAACACCAGAGTAATGGTTTCTTTCGGTCAAAGTCTTTTCCATTAAGAAGAGGAACAAATGAAGTTCCATCCAGGTTTCTTTCAGGAATTTCAGTTCCGGCAAGCTCACAAAAAGTCGGTAAGAAGTCCAATGCTGAAACGGGTTCATCGACAACACCGGAGAATTTAGATTTACCAGTCCAATAAATAATTCCCGGTACCCTGAAACCAGCTTCATGAGTCCACAATTTCATTCCCTTTAATTTACCAGGCCGCCCATGGGATCTGTTTGCAGTTCTATACCTGTCGAGTGTTTCCGGCCCATTGTCAGAGGTAAATACTACAAGTGTATTATCCAATCCCTTTTCCTCGAGTACTTTAATTAATCGTCCAACTGCTTTATCCACATTTGCTACATTGGCAAAATACTGAGCCTGGTCTTCACTTATCGACTCAGGAAGGTATTTCTGCACAAGAGCAGGGGGAGAAGCAACAGGTTCGTGAGGTTCATGGAAAGTAACCTGTAAATAAAATGGTGATGAATCCTTCTTTTTATTTAGCCACTCAATCGCTTCATCAACGATCAGTTGACAACTATATCCGGTCATTTGACCTACAGGCTCACCATTCCTGACAAAGTTATTGGGGTTTTCATGGCTTGGGGATGCATTGTTTTGGGTGGCGAGCCAGTGATCAAATCCAAAATCACCTGGTTGAGGCTGATCCACGGAATTAAACTTGCTGTTACAATGCCATTTCCCCACGAGGCATGTAGTATATCCCACAGATTTTAATATTGAAGGAATTGTTATCTCATTCTTTTGCATGTGGACCAGGTCCCGGAGGTCGTCTGTTTCATTTCTGGCTTCTGGGATCCAGTCATATACACCTGCACGGTTAGGACTTCGCCCTGTTAACAGGCCGACACGTGAAGGAGAACATACAGGGGCTGATGAATAGCAGCTTGTCAGTTTAATTCCCGCCGAAGCCATTTTATCCAGGTTTGGCGTTTTTATAATTGGATGACCAAAACAAGACAGATCCCCATAGCCCAGATCGTCGCAAAGAAAAACCACTATATTTGGCTGTTTTGTTTCTTCTCTACATGATGCAAAAATCATGGTCATACATAGAATTGAAATACCCAGAGCATAACGCCCCAATGATTTGTGTTTCATATCTGTTATTTGTTCGTCTAAATATTCTCAATCATAAAGAGAAATAAAATTTATTATTTTTTCATCACTTTATTTACCCGAATTTAACTTATAAGAACTCCTGTAGGGATATTCGTCAAACCTTGCCGTACCATTTATTCGAGGATCTTCAGTGGATCTTAAGACTTCATTAAGCTGATCAGAACAACTATTCTTAATTGAGGCATACTTTGTATCATCTGCGAGATTGACAAGTTGATCCGGGTCCTTCTTAATATCATATAACTCCTCAGAGGGTCGCTGGTTAAAACACCAATTAATATAAGATTCAAAATCGGGGTTATCTGCGTTTTCGAGTAAAAATGTCTTTGTGGGTCCACCGTCGCAATCAGTAAAAGTACTCGAAGGGTGGCTTGCACCTTCCGGTACTCCTGTAGGCCAGCGCTCAGGGGAAAAATTGCGTATGTATAAATAGTCTTTTGTCCTAATCCCACGACTTGGATAGCCTGCCATTGAGGGTGCAAGTTGTGCGGGTGTATGACGCTCCCTACCAAATACCGCATAGTCCCAACCAGCAATAACCCAGTTTCCATCACCTGACATAAGAATTGGTTCCAAAGATCTTCCAGTCATTTGTGATGGTATCTCAACACCCGCGAGTTTTAGAAAAGTCGGAGCGATGTCAATAAATGATACAAATTCCTTGGTTCTCCTGTTATGCTCAATATGCTCTCCCCATCGGACCGCCAAAGGAACCCGAACTCCCATATCATATAAATTCCCCTTACACCTTGGAAATGGCATGCCATGGTCTCCGGTCATGACAATAATTGTATTTTCTAGTTCACCAATGCTATCCAGAAGGTCCATGGCTGCACCAACATCAGAATCAAACCGCTGGACTTCAAAATAGTAATCAGCTATATCAGATCGGATTTCTTTACTATCAGGGTAAAACCCTGGTACCTTGATTGCATCTATATCAATACCAGATACTGCCCCGCTTCCCTTTTCATAGGGTCTATGTGGATCGCTTGCACCCAACCAGAAGCAAAAGGGGGTATTGGCTGGTCTCTCCTTAAGGAACTTGTTGAATCCTTCGGGGTATTTTTTCCCGGCTGGTGCAATGCTATCATATCCTCCGGCTTTAAGATCTCCGGGACCCCATGATTTACGCCATGATCCAACATAATATCCCTCTTTCTCTAATAACAAAGGATAAACCGGTATGTTTACATCCAGGGTCGACCAGAGGTTTGCGCTCTCACCCAGGCGCCAGAAATGCTGGCCAGTCAGGAGAGCACTTCGACTTGGAGTACATGAGGGGCAGGATACGAAGGCATTTTCAAAAAGAACCCCTTCCTCAGCAAGCCTGTTAAAAGTGGGCGTCTTCACAACCTGATCGCCGTAGACACCTGCGTGAGGCCATCCCCAATCATCGGCAATGCATAATAAAATATTTGGTTTTTTGACCTGTTCTTTTTTCTCACAACCATTTATAAACACACTTATTATGAGAACCGGGAATATAAGTGTTTTTGGTAATGCTAATTTTAATCGTTTCATCGCAAAGAATTTTATTCAATCACTGCTTTAATCAGTGTTACAGAAAATGAGGATACTTTTATGTAATTTTTAAAATCGGCGGATCTTTCAATAACATCCACATTACGTGACTTTCCGGGTTCATTATAGGCCATCGGATCATCACCCGCTACCTCCCAAATATTTTGAATCTGATCTATTTCCCTGCCTGGGATCTCCAGGTTAAAATCGATTGCTTTTTCTGTTGGATTTATGATTCCCAGGGTCAGAATTTTACCATCATGATCCACAGCTGCGAATACATCCAATGGCTCGGGAGTACCTGTTATTTCTACTGGGATTTCTTCAAAGTGCTCCCGGTATAGTTTCAGGATCAAACCCGTGGTTTCAAATTCAACAGCCTTCTTGGTGGTTTTGATGGCACCTATTACATTCACAGTCTGGGCATAGTTGGCCATGAAATACAGGTCGCTGTTCCGGAAATATTCATGGAAACCGGCAGCAATCCCAAGAGCATCTTTCAGATGATAAACACAACCCAACTCCCCATAAATGTAATCCCCGTACCAGTAGTTCCATTCATCCATGGCAATCCTGATATCTTTATCTGCCAGTTCGGGAATGGTTTTCCTGTACTCCCTGTGTGCTTTTGCTACCCTGCGAATATCATTGGTCATCTGTTTCACGTGTTCAACCACATCTTTCTTTTCCTGGCCATAGATATGTTCACTGATCAGGTTCATATGACCGCTGCATTCCGTCATCATCGCCTGGCTCCATTCCCCCGCATGCCCGACTGCCACCAGCTTGATCTCGGAATCCACTGTCCACATGGCTTCGGCCATTTTGTTATGCTTTTTAACATATTCTTCCAGGGGTATGTGACCAAGCTGCCAGTCACCGTACATTTCATTTCCCACTGCCCAGTATTCCACATTAAAAGGTTCAGTCTGTCCGTTTTCAGCCCTTATTTTGCCCATGGGTGTATCCGCCGGACTATTGCAATAAGCTACCTGCTTTGCAACTTCCTCAACTGTCCCCAGTCCCGTGTTTACGGCAATAAATGGTTCGGTATTTATCAATCCGCATAACTCCATATACTCGTGCATTCCTACATCATTATGCTCAATGCCTGTCCAGGCCGGGTTTTTCCGTGGAGGCCTCTTATCCGGGTCACCAATTCCATCGGTCCAGTCATAGCCGCTCACAAAATTTCCCCCTGGCCAACGGTAAATAGGGGCATTTAACTCCTTGAGATATTTTATAACCTCAGGATTGAATCCCTGGATGTTGTCGGAAGGTATCAATGAAAGGGTTCCAATCAGAAAGGCTCCATTACCCGTTCCAGCAATTTCAAGTGATGCATTTTCAATATCCTCTGAAGTGGAAAACTGAAATGAAAACTTTGTGAAACCAGGTGTCAGATCCTGGAATACTTTAATCACCTGATCACCTGATTGTCCTCCTGTAATCCTGAGTTGTACTTCTATATCATTTGTTGTTCCTGATAAATAGATCCGCCCTTCGTATTCTTTTCCGGAAACAAGAACCAATCCTTCCTGTCCAATACCGGCTTCCCCATCACCGGATGTTGTAATTACCGGAGTATGCTCTCCCACAAAAGGATCATTCGAATCCATTTTCACACACCCCTCAGGACCAATCACTTTCCATGGAGATGTCGTTAGTATCGGAAACTCACCTGCTTTCCAGAAATCATCTTTTGAAGTTCCCCAGGGACTGTAATCATCTGTAATCGGATAATAAAACTTTCGATCTTCCAGCATCTCAGCCCAGATCCCTCCATAGATACACCGCCCAAGGTGCTCAATAAATTGTCCGTAGATATATTTTGATATCGGCTCTCCAATAATCTCAGGATCTATTGTGATAGTATTTTCACTAATCGGTGAAGGTTGATTGCAGGTTGAATAGAAAAACAATCCGGCTAACAGTGGAATCAAGTATGATTTTTTCATTTTATACTATTCAATGTTGTTTTTAATTAAGGAACTCAAAATTCTTTTTGTGTTTTTCCAACAGAAACAATAATTAATCGAAATGCTTTAAATCATTCAATTCTTCATTTTTGTCTTTAATAACATTGCTCCGAAAGTAACTAATGCAGCCACAAAGTCACAAAAGACGCTTACGAACATTAAAATTGAAACAAAAAGTATCTTGTCTAAAAATGCAAAAGCACCATCCATAGTTACAAACCCAAAAAAGAGTAATAAAATTCCTAATACAATGTAAAATCCTTTATCTACTGGACGGCCACGCTTATTTGCCCTGATAGCGGTCATAAATCTATAGGAAACGAACAAATGAAGTATAATCATTACAAAAAGTCCAATTGATGCGGGTATAGCAATGTCTTGGACAGCAATTGAGATTATTACAATCATTAATATAGTTGATAGAAGCACAAGTCCAGACACTGTAATCAAAATCCTCCTTTGAATTTCTACTTTATTCATGATGAATATTATTAAAACTCTTAAATGTAAATTATTCCAATTAAAAGCGGAACCAAAGTAAATCAAGATTTATAGTTGCCATCGAAAATCAATCATTGTTGTATACTAATATGATATACGGGATACAGAATTCCTTCTATGAATCACAATACCTTCCCCCAGATTTATTATGGCTTCTTCGGAAACAGTATCTAATGAGGAGGTGTTTTATGAATTGCAACTCAATGTTTGTATTGACAAAATTTGGGAATGTTTAAATCAGTAATTTACTGACTGTAAGATAGTCACTCAGGAAACCCCACCTTATCCAGCATCACCTGCCATCGACTATCATCATGAATAGGTTCAAATGGCGGTTCAACCTTTAGCCAATACATTTCCACTTCATGGGTTTCATATGCTTTTTCAAGGTAATTGAATGCAAGGTCTGTTTCTCCCATTTGGGCGTAGATCATGGCGGTGTAGAAGGCAGGACTACCAACTGAAGTTGAATCGCTTTTTGCTATGAGTTCTTTTAATATATTTTCTGTTTTTTCTTTTTGATCTGTGTGGTAATATGCTATTGCCATACTCCCTAATAAAACTGGGGGAAGTGGGCGTTTATTTTCAGATGGAAGTTCATGATATTTCATAAATCCATCAATGATTTCCTCATACTTACCAGTATATATAGCAATGCGTACAACATAGTAAAGTGTCATCACATCTGTGGGATTTAACTGCATCGCTGTTTCGTAAAACTGAATAGCCTTTTCAGCATGTCCAGAAAAGAAATAACTTAAACCAATGGATAAATCGGTAAATTCATATGATAACAATGCATCTTTAATTGTTTTTTCTGTTAATTCCAATGCTTCCTGAAACCTTCCTGATGCATTAAGAAAAGTTGTATAACTGCCGATATAATCATCGTTGGATGGATTAAGTCTAAAAACCTCATTCCATTCATTTTCTGCTCCTTCAAAATCCCACTGAAACCATAAATATATATATGACAGGTGAACATGTGCAATGGTTAAGTTATTGTCAATTTCCAACGCTTTTCTTAATAATGGAAGTGCCTTTTTTAACACCTCATCTGGTTCTAAATCACCTCCCCAACCACCTCTTCCTAACCAGTAAAATCCTAATTCTGCATATGCAGGAGCAAATTCAGGGTCTAACGACATTGCTTGCTCATATAACTCTCTTGCTTTTTCAACATTATAAAATTGATACAACTCGGAATGTGCCTGAAGATATATATTATACGCTTCCAAATTTTCCGTTGGAATTGTTGTAATTCTTCCCCCAACCTCTGGTGTAATCTCTGCCTTTAATGCTTTTGCAATCTGTTGGGCAACATCACTTTGAATAGCAAAAACACTTTTCAGTTCTTCGTCATAACTGTTTGCCCATATATGTTTGTCATTAACAGCATCAATAAGTTGGACGGTTATCCTAACTCTATCCCCTTCTTTTCTTACACTACCTTCAAGTACGTGTCTTACACCCAATTCACTGGCAATATCACCAATCAGTTTATCCGTTTCTTTATACCTCATAGCAGAAGTGCGTGAGGTAACTTCTAGATCACCAATTTTATAAAGGTGCATTAGTATTTCTTCCATCATCCCATCGCTGAAATATTCCTGATCTGGATCGTTGCTCATATTGGTAAAAGGAAGCACAGCAATTGACCTGTCGACCTCGTCTGCCGAAGCCTCTGGCGTAGGCAGGCTCGTCTCTTTGGAAGGCATAAACTGCCAAATCAAAAACGCTATTATCACCACTACAAGACCTGCAATGATGTAATACAACAGTTTATTACTTTTAGGCGATGGTTGTTCACTTGTTGCTTCTTCTTTTTCTTCTTCACACAACACTTCATAAACCTTTACAGGGTCTTCAACACCTTTCAGTTTTTTATCACCAATGTATTTTGTGTTGATCCCTGCTTTATTCTTTATATCCTTATATACAGTTCCTGAAATGGTTATACACCCTTCATCAGACATTTCTTCTAACCTTGAAGCAACGTTCACCCCATCTCCCAATACATCACTGCCCTCAAATACAACCTCTCCAGAGTGGACACCAATACGCATTGGTATTCCTGCTTTCTTTGCTTCATTTTGTATTTCTCCTGCACACCTAACTGCATCAGAAGCAGTTGAGAAACTTGCAAGAATTCCATCACCCATTTCTTTCAACCATTCACCTTTATATTTCTTGATCAATGGTCTTTGCAGGTCACGGTTTTTACGCAGGAGTTGGAATGCTTTATCTTCATCAGAACCCATCAAGGCAGTGTAACCGACAATATCGGTAAACATTATGGCAGCTAGACGTCTATCTTCAGGCATTGATAAAAAATAAGTTGAATCTTGTATGCCAGCTCTACTGAATCGGTATTGAAGTTACAAAAATATTTGTTCTACAATCCTTTATATCTATTACTTAAAGAAACCATGATGATCTAACAGGTAAAAGTTCTCTGCCTGACAGCATTACATTGTCATTCTAATACCTTTTTTATTTTAAGGATGTAGGTGCCCGGTTGAATTTCAAAGGATTCCTTTCCATTTTGCAGACCAATATATTTTATATGCTCCTCTGGTGGCGTTCCTTCATAGGTTTCCAAGGCATCCGGTGAATCCAATTTCAGCTTAAGGATAGCTTTTGAGTTCAAGGGCAACTTAATTTTCATGACAATATCATTTTCATCCCGTTCCCACCGAACTGTAATTTCACCCTGCGGAGATGGATAGCTGCCCTCAACCCAGTCAAGGCCTTCCGGGAAATACGGATCAATATAGAATTGCTTAAATCCGGGATATTCTTCATCAACCTGTATCCCAGCCAGGTATTTATAAAACCATGCGCTCACATCCCCGAACATGATGTGGTTAAGCGAATTATCACCCTGCCAGGATTCCCACAAAGTTGTGGCACCCCTTTCTATCCAATTACCCCAGCCAGGAAAACGGGTAGTATTAACCATATCAAAGAATACGTCTTTTCTGTCATTTTCGGCCAGTGCATTTGGTACATATTTTGAACCGAGGATGCCAAAATCAAGGTTCAGTTCACTATCCCGAATATTCTTCACAAGTGTATTGAGAACATCTATTTCATGTTCTTTTTCCACAAGTCCATAATATAAGGCACTTCCCAGGGCTGTTTGCGATCCATTTCCATAGGTCATTTCATCTGTATCAAAAAATGCCTCATTGAAAGCATTCCTGATTTTTGGAGCCAGTTCAGTATACTTTAGTTGGTCTTCTGCTTCATTTAATAATCCGGCTATCCTGGCCATAATAGTGGCATTCTCATGGTAATATGCCGTTGAAGTAATAATAGCCGGTGTTATTGTTTTAGCCGGTAGCCAATCGCCCAATCCCCAGTTCACCAGGTAATCTTCCTGAATTGTCTCCAGCAATGCCATATAATGTTTCATGGCTTTATAGTTTTCTTCAAGGATCCTGATATCTCCGGTATACAGGTACACGTGCCATGGTATGGCGAACAATGCATGATCCCATGCCGGACCATTCCCCCAATAATATCCCCAGCCACCGGTTGGAACAACACAGGATACCATCCCGTCAGGCCGCTGGCTATCCCGGATATCCCGGAGCCATTTTGAGTAAGCCAGGGATATATTAAAATTATATAAACCTGCCTCGCTGGCGAGCTGGGCATCTCCCGTCCAGCCGTTTTTTTCCCTTTGGGGGCAGTCCGTTGGAAATCCTGCTGTGTAATTGTTGATAAATGACCACTCTGTATTATGCTGAATTTGATTCAATAGTTCATTTGAACATTGAAATGTTCCGGCTTTTGGAAAGGAAGTGTGTACAGCGCAGGCAGTCAGGTTATCTGTGTTGGGAACACCCGGAAATCCACTGATCTCGACATATTGAAATCCATGGTATACAAACCGGGCATGCCATGTTTCCATCCCTTCACCTTTGAGTGTATAGGTATCTGTCTGAAAACGAACGTCTGCAACGAGATTATGGTTTTCCTTCTGGTCGACAGTGCCATCATTATTCACCCGCTCTCCATATTTCATGCTGATCAATGTATTTTTCGGTCCGCTAACTTTCAGCTTAACAAAACCTGCCATATTCTGACCAAAATCTGCGACGAAAATCCCTTTTTTAACTTCCTTTATGGAAACCGGCGGTAATTCTTTCATGATCTTCGAGGGTTGATTGGTCTGTGTAATTAAGCTGCCCTCAGGTCCCCGGACTTTTCTGATCGGGAACCAGCCGGAATCATCAAAACCTGGCTCATCCCAGCCAGCCTGTTCCATATTGGCATCATATGTTTCTCCCTGCCTGACCTGGTTAAATATAATGGGGCCTGGAGCGCATTTCCAGGTTTCATCACTCACAATTAATTGTTTTTCCCCGTTCTGATATTCAATCACAACCTGAAGTATGAAAGTGGGATCAGCGATCCACGGTGCCCTGTCAAAAGACCATACATCCCTTGTTTTCATGTTATACCAGCCATTTCCTAACAAAACGCCAATGGCATTCACTCCATTATCCAGGTAATCAGAAATATCATACGTTATATATTGAACTGTTTTCGAATAATCCGTAAATGAGGGTGTAAGAACATGGTCACCAACTTTCCTGTTATTTATTGATAACTCGTAAAATCCCAGGCCAGATATATAGGCTCTTACTTGCTTGATTTGATCATTCACCTTGAACTCTTTCCGGAACATGGGGGCTGGTTCCTCCATTTCGGGTGGGGCATCTTTGGGAATTATTTTTCTCCGCTGGTCAATTTTAGCAAAATCAAATGCCCGGGGGGCACTGATCCAGGATGCCTTCCAATCCTGCTTATTAAACAACCCGGTTTCCCACCACGCAACCTGACTGTATGCTGACATTTTATCTGCCTGGTCCCAGACCCGTACTTTCTGGAAATATCTTGTTCCCGATTTGAGTTTTTCACCCTTATATTCCACCAAGGAGGATTGATCAGACAACACCTTACCGGAATCCCAGATATTTCCCCGGTCATTATCCAGAAGATCTGATGAACTGGCTACAAGGATTTGATAGGCAGTCTGATGCTGACCTTTTTCGCTGGAAGACATTACCCAGGTGAATCTTGGCTCAGGAGTATCGATTCCCAGCGGATTGACTTCATATTCACATAACAGTTTACCTATCTTAATTGAAGTCTCAGGAATTTGCTCAGTTTGACAGGAATAAATTACCAATACAAGAAGAAATAAAATTGACTTTTTCATCGATGTGCATTGTTTTTAATTATATAAATAAAAAAGGAGTAATCTTCGTGCTACTTTGTGTAACAAAAAAAATATACACAGAGATCCACGGAGAAGTCACGGAGACGCACAGAGTTTAATTAATTACAATGAAAATCTCCAATTGCCCCGGTATTCCCGTTTAACGAATTTGTTCGCAGGATCGAAGTTGGTGATCTTCATATTTTCTCCATCCCAGAGCATTTTTTTTCGACCAGGAAACTTGTCTTTTCCTGTACTATAGTTGTAACTCAGTACAGCCAGATTACCCATCAATACGGTTTCTGTCAGTGGACCTGCCTGAGAAAATGCCGAACTCGTATAAGCGCCATATCCATTTTTACAGGCTTTTACCCATTGTTGCTGATGACCATCAGAACCACCTTTAACCATTTCCACCTCTGCTTTGGGTAATTTAATTTCCTTCATTTTTTTCGTAGGTAGTAGCGTTGGTTTTGTGCCAAATAATTCTGCCATCAACTTGCCTTTCGATCCTTCAAAGATCATTCCTCCATCCAAGCTACCCATGGCTTCATCCGGTAATAGTTCATCAGGTCGTCTTGGTAAAATTCCACCATCATACCATATCAATTCAACTGGTCCCATGCTTCCTCTGGCAGGAAATTGAATATGGATTTTCGAGGAGGGAGGAAGGCTATCCGTATAAATTGCTTCTTTAAAAAATCCGGTCCAGACAGCTCCCACACTACATTCAACCGCTGTTGGATATCCCAGCTTCAATGCCCGGAAAGGTACATCAATGAAATGACATCCCATATCCCCCAGTGCCCCGGTACCAAAATCAGCCCAACCCCTCCAGTTGGCCGGAACGTAAATGGGATTGAAATCACGGTGTGGAGCTGTTCCCAGCCACAATTCCCAATCAAGTTCGTCGGGGATATCGTGCTTACTGGTTGGTGTGGGGATCCCCTGCGGCCATACCGGCCTGTTGGTCCATACATGAACCGTGTGCACATCGCCAATTAGGCCGTTTTGGATCCAGTGCTCCACCCCTCGCGTATCATCTCCACTGCTACCCTGGTTTCCCATCTGTGTAACAAGTTTGTATTTTTCAACTGCTTTTGTCAATATCCGTGCTTCATAAATATCATGCGTGAGTGGTTTTTCAACATATACATGTTTCCCCATTTCCATCGCAGCCAGAGCCTGGACAGCATGCATGTGATCGGGAGTGCTGACGATTACAGCATCGATATTCCTGTCTTCCTTTTCCAACAGTAGGCGGAAATCACTGTAATAAGAGGCTTTTGGCCATTTCTCTCTTGATCGTTTTGCCATTCGATCATCTACATCACATAACGCCACAATGTTGTCACTTCCGTTATTAAATGAATTGGTTAGGTTGACCCAGCCCTTTCCACCTGCACCAATGGCAGCAATATTCAATTTATCACTGGGGGCATAAAATCCGGGACCACCCATTACATGTCGGGGAACAATATAAAATGCGGAAGCGCTGGCTCCTGCAGCTTTTAAAAAGTTTCTTCTTCTCATAATGGTAAAAAATGGATATTCCCTTCAATTTAAAAAAATGTAAAAGCAAAACATAGGTGTTGGTGGATTCTAATTACTTGGATGATTCGGGAATTTAAGTATTCGATTATTTGATCGTGGCCGGGAACTATTTTCCATCAAGTTCAGATTAGGAGCATAGTGAAAAGAATTGACCTTAATGTTATTACATTATTGGGTATTCGGTGCTGGAATTTACTGTCAGCTGATGATCCATAACTCATCGGCTACAGGTATAGTAATTCAAACAAATAGAAATGCGTATTCCACACTCAAAATGCATACATCTCATCGATAAGCATCGAGAAGTGTTTATGAATGATCTGTCTTCTGATCTTTAAGGTTGGAGTTAGTTCTTCAAGCTGCATACTGAAATCATGGGCCAGTAATTTGAATTTCTTGACCTTCTCAAAATTCGCCAGGCTATGCTGTAATTCTTCCAGTTTTCTTTCGTAGAACTCCTGGATCTTACTTTTAGTAAGTAATTCTTCTATGGAATGGAACTTGAGATTTATGGAATGTGCATATTCATGTAATGCCTCGATATTTGGAACCAGCAGGGCACTCACGAAAGGTTTATCATCTCCAATCAGGATAGCATTTTCTATAAAATCATCATTGGTGAGCAAAGATTCCACTGGCTGCGGGGCTACGTATTTCCCTCCGGAAGTCTTCATAAGGTCTTTAATACGATCCGTAATAGTCAAATGCATATCTTCATCCAATGATCCGGCATCTCCGGTTTTAAACCAGCCATCTTCAAATACCTTTGCGGTTTCCTCCGGCTTCTTATAATACCCTTTCATTACAGTTTCTCCCTTCACCCAAATCTCATCATCCGGTCCGATCTTTACTTCCACTTCCGGCATAGTTACTCCTACAGAGCCAAATTTGAATCCTGTATCCGGAAATACCGTTACAGTAGCCGTGGTTTCAGTCAGGCCGTATCCAATCAAAACAGGCATTCCCAGTGCATGGAAGAATTCTGTGATCTCGCCAGATAAGGGAGCTCCGGCACAGGGCATCAGTTCCAGGTTTCCTCCAAATACATTGCGGATCTTTTTTAACACGAGCCTGTCAAAAAATCCATATTTCATTTTTAATAATAAGGGGATCTTTTCTCCCTTTCTCAGATTGTTGGCTCTTTTCTTTCCCGCACTGATGGCCGTTTCAAAAAGGAACTTTTTTATTGAAGATGATTTCTGGACCTTGGCAACAATAGTATGATAGGCTTTCTGGTACAGCCTCGGAACAGAACACATCGTTGTCGGTTTTACTTCAGACAGTGTCTCGATAATTAATTTTGGGTCCTTCAGGTATGATACTTTCAAACCGGTAAACAGGGCATACAATGACCAGGCTCGTTCGAAGATATGACTTAAAGGAAGGAAGCTGAGTGAATGACCATTCTCATCTAAATTCAACCTGAGATCATGTACCTGTTGTATTTTGTTGAGATTGTTATGTGTAAGCATTACGCCTTTAGGCTCCCCGGTTGTCCCGGATGTATAAATAATTGTCGCCAGGTCTTCTCCTGTGATTTCAGATGCTTTATCAGTCAGAACTTTATCAGTGATCTGCTTACCCTGATCCATAAAATCAGAAAAATGAATCGCACATTGATGCGTAATTTCAAACGATTCATCAAATACAATGATTTTTTCGAGTGTAGAATTTGAATCACTGTACACTTCCAGGGCTTTCTTGTACTGGTCTTCCTCCCCGACAAATAAAAACCTGATCTCTGCTTCATTAATTATATACCTGGCCTGGTTGCTGGTATTCGTTGCATAAATTGGAACAGCCACACCTTTGGCGCTCATGATCCCCAGGTCTGCAATTGTCCATTGTGGCACATTCTGGGCAAAAATGCCAACATTTTCCTGGTCTTTCATTCCCATGTTCAACAGGGCTGCAGATATTTTACGGATCTTTTCAGCCAGCTCAGCCCATGAATTTGACATCCATGCTGTAGAATCACCCTCCTTAAAATAGATTGCTTCCCGGTCTCCTCTCTCAATCGCTCTTTCAATGATCGATGTAATAAAATGCTGTGACATATGTTCCAATTTCATGTTTTGGTCAGGCAAAATAACACAATCCCATCATTTTCCATGCTATTGAATCGATGTTATTACACATTTCAATCATCTTACCTGTTATTATTTCCCAGTGATAATATAAGTCTGAATAGGATTTAAGAGTATAAGGATTGAACCCGAAATTCAGCATAGGTGCATGGCTCAAGGCACTGTATTTTTTAACCTGTTTATATATATAATTCGATTGTTGGTTTATATTGCAGTTCGTTGAAATCTACTACGACAATTTTTATAGTTATTCAATAATTCATTTTTTAACATTTGATTTTAATGAGATTACGCTGATACCATGCAAACTCTCCTGTCATTTTTAGCTTTTGTTGGTTTTGTGGCATTTTATGTCGTGTACAGACTCAGGAAAGACAAACTAAGTTCCAGGGATGGTTATTTCCTGGGAGGACGAAGTTTAACCGGTGTCGTGATTGCAACCTCAATTTTACTGGCAAATATATCAACAGAACACCTGGTTGGTATGAATGGGAACTCCTATAGATATGGATTCATTATTATCGGGTGGGAATACGCTGCACTGGTAGGATTGGTTGCAGCAACGGTTTTTTTCATCCCTACTTATCTCAAAATGGGATTGACAACCATTCCGCAATACCTGGAAGAACGATTTGATGGCACTACCCGGACGCTTGTGGCATTATTTCTCATGATTTCATTCGTCGTTACCCTCCTGCCAATAGTATTATACACAGGTGCTATTAATATCGAAAGTATTTTTAACATCTCAGAAGTTTTGAATGTATCTGAAACTGAAGGACTCTGGATAACCGTTATCTGCCTGGGAGTCCTGGGGTCTGCCTATGCGATATTTGGAGGTTTAAAGGCCGTTGCTTATAGTGATACCATCAATGGCATAGGTCTGTTCATCGCAGGTATAATGGTCCCGGTTCTGGCATTGTGGGACATTGGGGATGGACAGATATTCACAGGACTCAACAAGGTTTTTCATCACAGTCCGGAGAAATTTAATGTAATAGGTGAGAAGGGTTCAATACTACCGTTCAGTACACTTTTTACCGGAATGCTGGTTGCGCAATTGTATTTCTGGGGTATGAACCAGACAATTATTCAGAAAGCTCTTGGGGCAAAATCACTGGTGGAAGCACAAAAAGGACTCCTGTTTACGGGTGTATTAAAACTACTGGTACCGATCATTATTGTTTTACCTGGCGTTATCGGATTTTATTATTTCGGTGATTCGCTTTATGAACAGCAGGATACGATCTATCCGCTTTTGGTTAAAAAAGTTCTCCCATTGAGTTTTGTAGGATTCTTTGCTGCTGTAATTATGGGGGCAGTTTTCAGTACGTTTAACAGCGTATTGAATGGTGCTGCAACTATTTCAAGTGTTGGGATATATAAAAGGCTAATTAATAAAGAGGCCAGTGAAAGGCAAACCGTAAAATTCGGTAAAACCGTTTCTGCGATCCTGGCTGTATTCGGGATTATGACAGCGCCTCTGGTTGCAGGTGCTCCGGAGGGACTTTATCAATTACTTCAGCAGCTTAATGGTATATTTTTCATTCCCATCGGCTCCATAATGCTGGCTGGATTTTTTATACCAAGAATATCAGCAACTGCGGCAAAAACAGCATTATTTGTTGGTCTGACATTTTATATCCTTACTGCTTTTATTTTTAAGATAAATATACACTTTGTCCATCTCTGGGGCATTGAATTTGTGCTCAATATGGTGGTGATGTTCGTGATCTCTCATTTCTATCCTACTACAAGGATATTCAAACCTCAAGATACTGGTGTGATCGAGATCAAACAATGGAGATATACAAAGCCATTTGCCGTAGCATTATTAATAACAGCCATATTGATTTACATCTGGTTGGGTCATTTTTAATAATTTGTTTTTAGTATAATGGCTAATTCTCCGACCGGGATCATTTTTTTTCAAATGAGTTGCCATTACACTTTAAATTTATAAAAATCAGTTGAAATCAGAGCATGTACCTTGGCCTTGATTTCTTTGCTGACTTTCTGTATCAAGTCGGAACGAAGTGGAGATCCCGTCTGATTAGCGGGAACAGAAAGTCAGAGCCCGCACGCTGCCTCTGAAGCTTTAGCGTAAGCGTCCCGGCTCGAGGGCTTAATAAATGAAATTTCTAATTATCAATTAATCCATAATTAGATCCGATAAATTATAAAGATTCTTGTGAGGCAATTAATTGGGGCCTTGATAATTCAACATTATCATTTAATTGAAACAATATTCTGTAAGGGTGGGTGCGGCTGGCGTCCGCGATCAGCGTGGCCACATGTTTGCCTGCGGGTAAGCCGGCCTTTTAAAATGTCCC
>JBHOSY010000059.1:0-23006 GCA_042584165.1 Bacteroidota bacterium
TTTATGAGCTGGAAACTTCATCTTCAGTGAAGGATTATAGTCTTTCCCTTCCTTACAGTTAGTTTTAACCCAACTGAGGGCTTTTTTAAATTCAACAGGATCATATATTTTTTCATCTACCCTTCGTATGTATTCACTCATATCGGCAGTCATGGTTCGAACACCTAAATAATCCTGGAGAAAATCATGATCCACAATTGATCCGGCAATACCCATGGACACAGCACCAATTGATAAATATGTTTTACCCCTCATTGTGGCAACTGCTAAGCCAGCTTTAGCAAATTTCAGCAGCTTTTCCTGCACATCCTCAGGAATTGTTTCATCTCCACTATCCTGAACATCCTGACCATATATACTAAAAGCAGGGAGGCCTTTCTGATTATGCCCTGCAAGGGTAGCTGCGAGGTAAACAGCACCGGGGCGCTCTGTTCCATTCAATCCCCATATGGCTTTCGGAATCATCGGATCCATATCCATAGTTTCTGAACCATAGCACCAGCATGGCGTAACAGTAAGTGAAACACCCACTCCCTCTTTCTGAAATTTCTCTGCGCACATGGCTGCTTCAGTAATACCGCCAATCGTGGAATCTGCAATAACACATTCTATGTTACTGCCATCAGGATGCCTCAGGTTCTGAGATAAAAAGTTTGCCACATTTTTAGCCACAGTCATGGTCTGATTTTCGAGTGATTCACGAACTCCACCAAGTCTTCCATCAATTGCGGGCCGAATGCCTATCTTTGGGAGTTCTCCTCTTAATCGATTTCCTTGAAGATTTACCTTCAGGTTACTTAGATCTGCCATTTTAAAAAATATTTATCAGTCAAAAAGTATTATTATATGATAAGTGTAATGTAAACACTTATCACGATTGATGCCAATTATAATCTAAAAATATTCGTTATATGATGCTATAAAAACTGCTCTATATAAGTTGTAACCTGTTCAGCAAGAAGTTCATTTCCATAATCGGTGAATTGCACGCCATCCTCCTGCATAATGGTCTTCCGATCACCCTCCAAAACAAATTCATAAAGATCGTTAACGGGAATACTTAATTTACGCATAATCTCCCGTGCAATGTCATTGTACTGAATTACATATTTGTTTGATATGGCGTAAATTATGTTTTTTTGTACGTTTTTAGCAGCGAGTTCTTCAATTACGGGTGTTGTGGTGGCCCAGATTATGGATGCCCTTGGCGTGTAACGATGAATGAGTTTGATGATCTTTTCAATATTTGATCTATAATAATCTGGTGGTACCAGGTGATCATTGGCAGAATAACCAGTAGATCGGACATCCATATGTCCTGAGTTTATGTGAATTATATCCCATTTATTTTTTTTGAACCATTCGAAGGCATGTCTTAGAACAGTTACTGTATCCAATAACTCAGTTTCAGGTACCCAAACTTTGGCTCTTTCACCAAGATAATATTCAACATGCCCCTGGTAGCCTGCACGAATATAATCTCCTATTAAAGCCACTTTCTTACCTGCAATGCTCATTACTGGAATCCCCATCATTGTAAGTCCTCCTCCTAATATACCAGCCTTAATAAAATTTCTTCTCGTCGCCATTCAGATATATTTGTCAATTCTAATTTCGCTAATTAAAAATGTAAAAAGCATTTTAATTTCAATATTTGCTCCTATTGGATAATATATAATTACAAAAAAGAGACCAATTTTGAAAAGGATTATTGATCACTCATATAGTGGGACATAAAAGTTTGAAAACAATTTGCATCTTATTAGTGAATTTACTGATGCTTTCAATGGATGTTTACGCACAATCCATTAATGGAGTAGTCAGGGATAATTCAAACAGATATCCCCTCAAAGGGGCGGAAATATTGCTTCAGGAAACACAGTTGGTAACCATAACAGATGATGATGGGACCTTTAGTTTTGATGTTTCCAGATTGCCAATAACCCTTACTGTTCGTTATCTGGGATATGAAAGCTATCAGACTATCATCAAAAAAGATGAGACCTTTGTGATCATTGATCTTAAAGCTTCTAATATTCAACTGGGAGAAATCATTGTTACAGCTTACGATTCTGACCAGAAAATTCATAAAATTCCGGGAAGCATTTCACTCATCAGCACAAGAGATTTAAAAATGGATAATGAAGTGCACATAGTACCCGCCATAAATCGTGTACCTGGAATACATATGCAAAGTGGGGCTTACAATACCAACCGACTAACTATCAGGGGTATTGGTTCAAGATCATTATACTCAACACAAAAAATAAGAGCTTATTTTGATGAAATTCCTCTTACTACAGGAGATGGGCAAACAACCCTGGAAGATATTGATCCTAACCTTATCCGAAGAATAGAGATTATTAAAGGACCATCTTCTAGTTTGTTTGGTGCAGGACTGGGCGGAACGTTACTGATTAAATCAAAAAAAGCAGGTCGAAGTTCAAATAATGTTGGATTTCAAACAACCGGAGGGTCATTTGGATATTTAAAAAACGCGCTGGATTTTAATTATGGTACTGAAAAAGTCAATCTCAGACTAAGTGGCAATAAGATCCATAGTGATGGATACCGTGAAAATAATGAGTATGATCGCTATTCTCTCGGATTTTCCGGGAACATCCTGCTGGGTCCAAATACTTCAATGACATTTCTATCCAACTACATAGATTTACTTTCATATATCCCAAGTTCTTTAAACAAGAATATGTATGTTACCACACCCGAGGCAGCAGCGCCAAACTGGGCTGAAGCTCAAGGATTTGAGGATTATTACAAATGGTTATCGGGAGTATCTTTTTCTCATTCATTTAAAAATAAATCCTTATTAGATGTCAGCATATTTGGTAACTACAGAAAATCCTATGAACGCAGGCCTTTTAATATACTTACTGAAAAGACACGAGCAATCGGATTGAGGGCTAAATACACTTATGTCTCAAATTTCGGTCAGATCCCATCTTCCATTGTTGTTGGTGCTGAATACTTTAATGATTTGTATAACTGGCAAACATGGATCAGAGATGATCTTGAACAAGGAAATATGATCACTGATAACCTGGAGAACAGGACCAATATAAATGCATTTACTAAAATTGATCTCCAGGTAACCGAGCGGTCCTTCCTTTCTGCAGGATTCAATATCAATCTAACAAATTACGATTACCTGGATGAATACTCTTCTGATGGCTTTAATGATAGTGGAGACTATTCATTCGGTACAACCATATCACCAAGAGTTGGATATTCTTACAACTTGACCAGAACCTTAAACCTCCATGCCAGTATCAGTCATGGATTCTCCCCTCCCACATTACAGGAAACCCTTACACCTGAAGGAAGCATCAATCCTAATATCAGACCGGAGACTGGTGTTAATTATGAAGCAGGTTTTAAAGGTGGTTTGTTAAACCAGCGGTTATACACTGAATTGACTTTTTATTCATTGCAGGTAAATGATCTATTGGTTGCCCGCCGTACCGGGGAAGATGAATTTGTTGGGGTAAATGCGGGGAAGACACAGCACAACGGGGTAGAAATCACTTCAAACTATGCTTTTCTTGATCCACAGCTTAATTCAAACGAGTTGAATGGCTTCTTCACTTTCTCTCTTAATGACTATTCATTCAAAGAATTTATCGATGATAATATGGATTATTCCGGAAATGAGCTCACAGGAGTCCCGGGTCATGTTATAAATACTGGGCTATCATTCAATTGGCGATCACTATATGGTAATCTAGCTTATCAATTCATTGATGAAATACCTATGCGGGATGACAATTCCATTTACTCTGATCCCTATCAACTGGTAAATGGTAAGTTTGGTTACAAAATGAACCTGGGTGCTTCATTTGAATTAGATGTTTTCGGTATTGCAAATAACATTTTTGATAAAAAATACGCTTCACAGATCCTGGTGAATGCTGCAAGTTTTGGTGGAAACGAACCAAGGTTTTACTATCCCGGGCTTCCACGCAACTTTTATCTGGGCGGGGAAATCCGGTATATATTTTAGTTTCACAGGAATCCCTGAGAGAATAGTTCAATAATCAATCAGGATTATTCTTCTTCAGCCGGATTAATCAATGATCCCGAAGATCTGAATATTTTCCCAAGCAATGCATCATCCGAAAAGTAATTCTTTGGATTTGAACCGGAATGGAAGATATAGCCATATGCAGGATGTGAATATGCCTTTACGGATACATCTTCTCCACCTTTCAAATTTATATCCACCTGAAGAGTCGGTGATATCAATACAGCAGGATCAACATCATCCACAAAATTTCGGTTTGATGCATACCTGAGATCGCTTATAAAACCTGCAACTTGTGCTGAATCAGCTGGTTGTTGACCTATCATCCAGTTTTCTCCCTGCTTACTCAATATAAATGATGAGTCCACAGGATAATTGAACACTACCTGATTGATAGAATCTGTCTCAATTTGCAAAAACCTACTGTTCCTGAAGCCATCAGCATTACTTGGAAAGGATATTCCCATGAAATTGTCTGCAGCGTAAACCTCATTTTCATCAAAAATTCTTACAAAGGTATGGAACTGCTGTCTGCCATGAACACCAAAGCGACCTATGATAAGGTCAAGAGTATTTTTAGATCCTTCTGATATTTTAATCCTGGTTCCGGCACTATCCACCTGATAGTCTCTCCATTTTTCAGGATCTTTTGTTGCAATTCTGCTTGGAACAATCGTCATCAGAGAAGCGAGGGCACTATTTACACTCGATTTAGTCGCTTCTACCTTTTTACCACCTTCGATAGTCACTTCCCAACCATTCTGAGATTTTGTAACATCAATAGTGTTTCCACTCTTTTCAATGGTTAATGCAGTAACTTTAGCTGTATCAATATCAACGAGTGTTTCGCGGAAAGAACTGCTCCTACTGGTCTGTTTAAAATATTTCAGGCCAAAAAAAACCAAAACAAGAATTGCCAGAATACCAAGCAGTTTAATATGAGATATTTTCTTTACCATTTTTCAGACTTATTTATGAATCAATAATTACCCTGAATCCAATTTTGCTTTTTACGTAAATATTGTTGTCTTCTGCCAAACGCTACCAATAAAGTAATAAAGATAGGTAGCAGAACGTTCACCCATTTAATAGTAGCTTTCTTTGAGTCTTCAAGCTGTTCCAAAGGTCTGTTGGTAACTCCCCTGGTTCTTAAATCGATCAGACCCGTATCATCAGACAGCCAATCAATGGAATTGCTGGCGAAGTTTACGTTGTCTTCATTAACTCTTTGTTGCTGCTGACCCTCACCATTTACCGCAAAACGTCCATTAGGAATTATCACCAACCTTGAATCAGCATTGCCTGCTATAGGACCTGAAGCTGCAAGGGCAATAACCTGCTGGCCATCCCGGAAATCATTTTCATTCCACTCTTTGTTAATGTCAACATATGCCGGAGCTGGAACAATACCTGAGTTTTCCGATGAGAATGCAAGTGGTTCCATTATTACAGCAGAATCTTGCGGTAAATAAGTAATGGTACTTACGAATGGGAAGAATACCGATTCCAGACCTTGAGCAGAAGAATGATCAGCAAAGTTTGTAATCAAAGGGAAATAAGGAAATTGGATCTGCGAGTTAAAGACGAAAGGGCCCTGTTGTTGGCGAACTGTTACCGATCCACAACTTGCATCAACCAAATAATGATCATTCAGGGTTATTCCTTTGTTCAACAACCATGTTTTAATTCCAATATCAGGTGCAGTTCTGAGATAAGCCGTATTTAAGTCGCCTTCCAGATTGCTGTATGCAAGATACACACTACCTCCCATTGACAAATATTTATCGATCTTGTCAAAATCATTTTCCGGAATTGTGTCTTTGGGATCAATGATAGCAAGCGTTTTATAATATACAGGAATATCGGCCGTGTCTGTTATTGTATAGGGTTCAACATCATACAATACAGTTAATTGTTCAAGTAACTGAATGGATGCATTTACAGAAGGTTCTTCGTGTCCCTGAATAAAAGCCACTTTCGGTTTATCCACAACCGAGAGTTTCTTTATTGCTGTTGTTAATGAATATTCCATCCCAGCTCCCGGCTGAATAACCGGAATAACTTCATTTTGATCTCCCATTTGAAGAACTGCTCCCATATAAGCTCTCATCTGCTTAACCTGATCCCGTTCAGTTACGTTAACCATAATTGGGCTGATTCCGGCTTGCTGAGCCTTAGTTTCTTCTTCCTGATTCTTATTCGGATTAACAAATTCATAAACAATATTCCCCCTGGATCGGTTTTCATACTCAACAAGAAGATCATTGAAATCTTTCCGTGTTTTCATTAATTGTGGAGGAAGATCTTCTGAATAGTAGGCAGTCACGGTTATTACATCTTCAAGACCCTCAAGAATATTCTTGGTTGCTTTACTTAGTGTATATTGTTTGTCGGCAGTAAAATCCAGTCTGAAATAAACCTGGTTTGAGATCAACACAATTACGATCAATATGCCGATCACTATGACTAATTGAGTTATTACATTTCTTGTTTTCATTTCTAAAAATTCTTTAACCCGTTATTTCTTCCAGTTTCTTTTTGAAAGCATAGTTTCAGCTAACAATAATCCCATCATGATCACTGCCAGGAAATATATTATATCCCTTGAATCCAAAACACCCCGTGACATTGACTCATAGTGCGTCCTGGCACTCAGGTAGTTAAATATTTCGGCTAATAAACCAGTAAGACCAGATGCCATAATATCAAATAAAATATGGAAGAACAGTCCAATAAACAAGGCAATTAAAAAAGCAACTATCTGATTATTAGTCAGGCTACTGGCAAAGATCCCGATGCTTATATACATGGAACTAATTAATATCAAACCCAGATACCCTCCCCATGTTGCACCATTATCAATTTCTCCCAGCATTGATACTGAGATGTAATAAGGAATGGTACAAAGTAACGCTATGAGGATTAGGATTAATGCGCTAAAAAACTTGCCAAGAATGATATCCCAGTCATTTACCGCTTTTGTACTAAGAAGTTCTATCGTACCAGATCTTGTTTCTTCGGCCAGAGAACGCATCGTTATTGCTGGTATAAAGAAAAACAAGGTCCAGTAAGAAATTGCAAAAAATACCTGCAGACTTGCCTGATTGATCAAAAATATAGTATTTCCAAACAACCATGTGAAGAATCCACTCATCCCAAGAAACAGGATGATCATCACATAAGCAACCAGTGAGTCAAAGTAAGAGGTAAGTTCACGCCTGGTGATAACTCGTATTTTTTTCATTGCATTGCAATTAATTAAGATTAACAAATTAGTTAGTCACCTCCCTGAATACATCTTCCAGTTTGGTTTCGATGCCTGTCATTTCATACAGGTACCATTTTTTTGATACGCACAAGTCGAATATAGCCTTCCTGGAAAAACTATCCGGTTTACTCTGTATCAGGAAAAATCCATCTTTACCCTCCTCAGAATTAACTTTTTCAACAGTTGCAAGGACAAGTAATGCTTTTTTAACGATTTTCGGGTCAGCCTCTATCTTTACTGATATCAATTCCTGTCCCTGTGCCTGCTGACGAAGTGTATCCGATGTACCATCAGCAACGATCCGGCCACGGTTGATTATAAGGATCCGATCACAAGTTGCTTCCACTTCTGATAAGATATGTGAACTCAGAATTACAGTTTTTTCTTTCCCCAGTTCCTTAATCAGTTTCCGGATCTCCACTATCTGATTCGGATCTAATCCGGAGGTAGGTTCATCCAGGATTAATACGTTCGGATCGTGGATCATAGCCTGGGCTAAGCCAACCCGTTGCCGGAATCCCTTTGAAAGTTCACTGATCTTTTTGTGCCTCTCAAGATTCAATCCACATATATCAATCATTTCATGAATTCTTGAAAAGACGTCTCCCTTTTCGACTCCCTGTATTTCAGCACAAAATTTCAGATAATCGATAACTGCCATATCCGTGTACAATGGATTGTTCTCCGGCAGATAACCTATCCTGGTTTTGATCTCTCCGGGATCTTTGTCAGCGTAAAACCCTTCAACCATGACATTCCCATTAGTGGGAGCCATGAAACAGGTAAGAATCCTCATTGTTGTACTTTTTCCAGCGCCATTTGGACCAAGGAATCCGACAACTTCTCCTGATTTTATCTCGAAAGAGATATCATCAACAGCTCGCTGCTCTCCATACTTTTTTGTGAGATTCTCAACTACGATTGATGCCATATTTATTAAAATTTGAGGTCGCAAGTTTACTCAGCATTCAAAAAAAATTCAACTGGTTTAACATATTTTAACACCATGATTCAAAAAATTTGTTGTTTTTGGCTTGAATGGCTGTTTTATTTTGTGATCGAAATTGAACTGAAAATATCAATTCCCCAGATTGCAGGCAGAAAATAGCGTACAGCAAGGGCAAGAATTATTATTGAAATGACATTCATGATGAATCCGGTCCGGGCCATATCTGTTATTTTAATATATCCTGAACCAAAAACTATGGCATTCGGTGGTGTAGCAACAGGAAGCATAAAAGCACAGCTTGCTGCCATACATGAGGCAACCATCAATGCGTAAGGATGTACATTGATAGCGACCGATAGAGAGGCGAGGATGGGTAGCAGAATGGATGCAGTGGCAACATTGGAAGTTATCTCGGTAAGGAAATTCACCAGACCTGTAATTAACAATAGTATAAGGAATAATTCTGCACCTTTTATGTAATTCAGTTCATTCCCAATCCATTGAGCAAGGCCTGATTGGCCAAATCCAGCAGCAATGGTGAGACCACCACCAAATAGAATTAATATCCCCCATGGCAGTTTTCTAGCTGACATCCAATCCAGGAGACGATCTCCCTTTTTTGATGAAGAAGGGATCAGAAACAATATAATACTGGCACTAATAGCAATAATCGTATCATCAATACCCGGTATCAATCGTATAAGAATAAATGATCGGGTAATCCATGAAAGAGCTGTGAGGCCGAAAATCAAAATGATCCATTTTTCTTCAGTTTTAAGCCTTCCAAGTTCCTTTAATTCGTCATCAATGGTTTTCGCACTTTCTGCCGCACCAGATATCCGCTTCATGGAAAATGCAATTCGAGTGAGATAAAACCAGCAAATGATCAACAATACTACTACGACTGGAAACGCAAAAGAAATCCATGTTGAAAAGTCAACCTCCGCATCATAATAGTCCTTAACTACCGCAGAAAATATGGCATTAGTAGGGGTTCCGATTAATGTTGCCATCCCTCCTATTGATGCAGCATATGCAATCCCGAGCATTAAAGCCACTCCGAACTTACCTGATTCATCACGACCCTCTCTATCACCCTTTCTAAATATCTCTGTGAGTTGTGAAGTAACGGCCAAAGCGATTGGAAGCATCATTAATGTTGTGGCAGTATTCGAAATCCACATTGATAACAATGCTGTAGCAATCATAAATCCCAGGATTATACTGCTGGCGTTGGTGCCAACAGATTTTATTATGTTTAGTGCAATGCGTTTGTGAAGATTCCACTTTTCCATTGCGATAGCGATCATAAATCCCCCCATGTATAGGAATATCATTTTATTCCCATACGATGATGCTGTTGTGCTAATATCCAAAGCTCCGGAAAGCGGAAATATAACTAATGGGAGTAACGAGGTGACTGGGATCGGAATAGGTTCCGTAATCCACCAAACAGCGATCCATATCGTACATGCCAGAACAGCCTGTCCCTGGTCGGACAAATCCCTCAGATCAAGCCAATATATTATTACCAGAAATAAAGCCGGTCCAAGAATTAATCCAGTAAGCCCTCTTACTGAGAGATTTGGAATTTTTACTTCAGATTGTGACACAAAATTTTACTATATCAGATATGGATCGCATAATATAAATTCATTTCACATTAACCAAGTTATCAAGTGGCAAATTATTCAATAATAACACAATTCACTTCTACAAACATAACTTGATCATCAATATGCTTTATTTCAAATCGGGGTCATTTTATTTACTTTTGGAATAAATAATTAAAACAATCAAAAGATCACATACTGGTGCTGCAGTTGAAAATGCAAAAATAGTTTAAAAATAATGTATGAACGCTACCTCTGGAATATGAGATATTATTGATTTTGGACCTGGTGATTTTGACAAAAAAGGTTTGGTTCTGATAAATCTCACTGAAGAATCAGTGGTGAAGCTAGTAAGTGATTAACGAAGCATATATATTGGATAAAAGACTGATAAACGATTGCAAGGCTAAATTCATATTCTAAATTCTATTTTTGGTAATTTTACATAGATATACTGACCTCCCTCATGAATTCTACAACATTTAATAAACATCTCCTTCCACATATAATTGCGATAATATTATTTGTTATAACTGTAGTTATCTTCTATCATCCAACCTTTTTTGAAGGTAAGAAACCATCAATGCATGACGCTTTACAGGGACGAGGGAGTGGACAGGAGTTAATTAATTACCGGGAATCTACGGGCGAAGAAGGGTTATGGACCAATTCCATGTTTGGAGGCATGCCGGGATACCTGATTAATGTTCGATGGTCAGGAGATCTGCTCCGATTTCCATCACGTATATTAACGCTTGGGATCCCTGATCCGGCCAGGTATACATTTCTGGCTATGATATGTTTCTATATCCTGCTTCTGGCTTTCAGAGTCAATCCATATCTGGCAATAGGCGGAGCAATAGCCTTTGGTTTTAATAGTTTTAATATTATCAGTATTGGAGCCGGGCATATCTGGAAAGTTAAAGCTATTGCGTATATGCCCCTTGTATTAGCTGGTATTCACCTGAGCTATGGAAAGCTTAAATGGTTAGGATTATCCCTGACAGGTTTAGCATTAGGTCTTCAAATCAGGGCTAATCATACGCAAATGACCTACTATTTGCTGATTATGATTCTTTTGTATCTTTTAGCGCGGCTCATTTTATCAATTAAAGAAAAAACACTGGTTCCATTTCTTCAGCAATCTTTCCTACTGATCATCCCTGTTCTTCTGGCTGTAGGCAGCATCTTTGGAAAGATCTGGACAGTGATGGAATACAGCACCTATTCAACACGGGGTTCAAGTGAATTAAAATCTGAGAAAGCAGTGGATATCAGTGGACTTGATAAAGACTATGTCTTTAATTACAGTAACGGAATTTTTGAGCCGCTTACTGCCGTGGTCCCCAATTTTATGGGTGGATCCAGCCAGCAAAAACTTGATAAAAACTCATTCTTAGCCAAGGCGCTTGAAAGTAATGGTCTAACCAGAAAACAGATTGAAGACCAGATTCGTGCTGTCCCAACTTATTATGGCAAACAACCATTAACAGCCCCATACTATCTTGGTGCAATTGTCTTTTTTATATTTATCATTGGACTCTTCACAACTGACAAATACCTGAAATGGTGGCTCGTTAGTACAATAATTCTATCGGTTGTTCTTTCCTGGGGTAAGAATTTTTCTTCATTTAATTATTTGATATACGATATCCTTCCAGGTTATAATAAATTCCGGTCAGTCACATTTACCATTGTAATGGCCTACATCGCTGTTCCTTTACTTGGATTTATAGGATTACAAAATCTTATTAACCAGAATAACTTTAAAAAGACACTTGATATTCTGAAGAAATCAGCACTGATCGTGGGAAGTATTTTGCTAATTATCCTTCTATATTCATGGATGGGGAAATTCAGAGGAGCAATCGATGAAAATCTGGTAAACATTCCAGACTGGTTTATAACTGCGTTAAGAAATGACCGTGCCAGATTATTACGGATGGATGTGATTCGAAGTCTTGTATTTATAGGTCTTTTTATTGGTTCACTATATTATTATTTAAAAGAAAAAATATCCTTTACTTTTTTGGGGAGTATATTACTACTATTAGTTAGTATTGATTTGATGTCTTTTGATAATCGGGTTATGCAAAAGAGTGCATTTGTCAGGGATCCGATAAGTTCTCATTTCAGACCTACTGAAGCAGATGAGAGGATTCTGCAAGACAAGTTCAATTTCAGGGTATTAAACCTTCAAAATCCATTTAATGAAGCAAGAACATCGTATTTTCATCATTCAATCGGGGGCTATCATGGTGCAAAAATGAGACGATATCAGAACCTGATAGAAAATTATCTAAGCCCTGAACTTACAGGTATTATAAATACACTCCAGAAAAGATCTATTCAATTTGACAATATCCAGGTATTAAATATGCTGAATACGAGGTACTTTTATTATGGGACCTCTACTAATTCCATTATCCTGAATGAGAATGCTTTTGGTAATGCATGGTTTGTGAAAAGTGTAAGAAGAGTGAATAATGCTAATGATGAGATCTCTTTTCTAAAAAGTGTAGACCTTCGACAAGAAGCTGTCATTGACGAAAGCAAATTCAAGTTATCAACCAACACCCTTTCTGGGGAAGGCGAGATAATTTTAATCGATTACCGTCCTGGTATGTTAAGATACGAGTCAAATAATTCAGACCATGGCCTGGCGGTATTTTCGGAAATCTATTATCCAATTGGATGGTCTGCTACTATTGATGGGAATGAGGCCGAAATACTAAGAGTAAATTATACACTTAGAGCATTGGAGATTCCAGCCGGATACCATGAAATTGAATTTCATTTCAAACCAAAGTCTTATCACACTGGTAATTTACTCATGTATATTTTCTCCGGAATGGTCATTCTTGTATTTATCACTTCAACCGTTTTTACATTGAAAAATGATTCCCTATAACGCAAGTCCTAAATAAATTTATACCATGTGTATTCAGAAAGCACAGACGACAGAAACACTGAAAACCGGATATCAGGTTTAAGTGAAATCAGAACTTAGATATGCTGCTACTTAAGATCCAAAGATTTCTAAAGAATTTTTTCCAGGTATTGGAAACTTTAATCCGGGTATTAATAGGATCGAAGTATTTTTTGCCATTACCCAAACACGTAAAACAATCTGATCAGATGATTATTTTAGGGAATGGCCCTTCATTGACCAGGGAATTGGATGAATACAATCATTATTTAAGTGCAAAGGACTTAATATGCGTTAATAATTTCCCGGAAACCGATCTATTCCAGGAATGGAAGCCTGTGTACTATATATTAGCTGCACCGGAATTGTGGCGTGAAAAGGTCGATGATAATTCTAAGGAGAGAAGTGACCATTTATTCAAAACGATTAATGAAAAAACTAACTGGCCGCTAACAATGTTTATTCCATGGGAAGCGAAAAAATTCTCCAGATGGCAATCACATATCAAGAGCAATAAATCTATTAATGTAACATATTTTAATAATGTGCCGGTAGAGGGTTGGAAATGGTTTAGGGAACTATTGTTCAAGTTGAATTTAGGTATGCCCAGACCACATAATGTGTTCATCCCTGCTATATTGTTATCCATAAACATGAAATATAACAGGATATATTTATTGGGAGCTGATCACTCCTGGCTGGGTGAGATTCGTGTGAATGATAACAATGAAGTATTGATTAACCAACGTCATTTCTATGATCAGAATAAGAGTGAATATAAATCGATGCATAAACTGGGTACAGGAAAGAGGAATCTTTCAGAGGTATTACATAAATTCATGACTTCTTTTAACAGCTACTATATATTAAATGATTATTCAAAACGATTTGACTGCAAAATTTTGACATCAACCAAAGGGTCCTACATTGATGCTTTTGATCGATATTATTTTAATGATCAGTAATGCATAATCTTCGAGACAATTTTAATTTATTGTAAATTCAGGAAAATTTTAATAAATGATTAATCTAAAAGATCAAGTAATACTAATTACCGGCGGCACCGGCTCTTTTGGGCATAGGTTTGTTGAAACTGTTCTCGAAATATTCCCTGATATAAAAAGACTAATAATTTTTTCAAGAGATGAGTTGAAACAGTATGAGATGGCAATTAAATTCTCAAAGGATAAATATGATGGTATTCGTTATTTTCTGGGTGATGTAAGAGATAGAGACCGATTGTTGCAGGCATTTGAAGGAGTAGATATTGTGATTCATGCAGCTGCACTCAAACAAGTTCCTGCTGCTGAATATAATCCTTTTGAGTTTATCAACACTAATATTATCGGTGCTGAAAATGTTATCTCAGCAGCTATTGAAAAAGGGGTCAAATCGGTTATTGCCTTATCAACAGATAAAGCTGCGGCCCCGATAAACTTATATGGTGCAACTAAACTCTGCTCAGACAAATTATTTATTGCCGCTAATAATATACGAGGTAGTAGAGATATCAAATTCTCAATCGTTCGTTATGGGAATGTGATGGGATCAAGAGGATCAGTCATCCCTTTGTTCTTAAATCAAAAGAAAACAGGAAAGTTGACAGTCACCGCTAATGAAATGACCCGTTTTAATATTTCTCTGGAAGAGAGCGTCAATTTAGTTTTAGAAGCCCTTGAAATAGGCGTTGGAGGCGAAATATTTATCCCTAAGATACCCTCATATCACATTGGAGATGTGGCAAAAGCCATCGCTCCAGATGCTGAAATCGAAACTATCGGTATCCGACCCGGTGAAAAGATTCACGAAGAAATGATCACTGAAGCAGATGCTGCAAATACCATTGATATTGGTAAATATTATGTGATTCTACCCACCCAGAATGAGCGCAAGAGAAAACAATACATTGATCATTTCAACGGGGAAGAAGTTATCCCGGGATTTTCCTATAATTCAGGCAAAAATGATCAGTGGTTATCCGTGGAAGATATCCGGAACCTTATAATAAAACATGTGGATGGTGATTTTAAAGTATGATTGATAAAATTATACCATATGGCAGACAGGAAATTACTGATGATGATATCTCTGCGGTCGTTGATATTTTAAAAAGTGATTTTCTGACACAGGGACCAAAAATTGCTGAATTTGAATCAGTTTTTGCAAATTATATAGGGGTCAAATATGCTGTTGCTTTATCGAATGGCACGGCAGCTTTACACTTATCCGTACTTGGACTTAAAATTGAAAAGGGACATCGGGTTCTAACTACGCCCATCACATTTGCAGCAACTGCTAATTCGGTCATTTATTCAGAGGGTGAAATTTCATTTGTTGATATTGATCCAGCCAGTTACCTGATCGATCTTAACAGGATTGAAAATGAATTGAAAAAGGATATTCATAGTAGAATAAAAGGGATTATTCCTGTGGATTTTGCTGGCTTTCCGGTAAACCTGGAAGATCTGAAAGAAATGGCAGAAAAATACGGTCAGTGGATATTGGAAGATGCATGTCATGCACCAGGAGGGTATTTTATCGATAGTGAAGGGATAAAACAAAACTGTGGGAACGGAGCTTATGCAGATGCAGCCATTTTTTCTTTTCACCCCGTGAAACATATCACAACTGGTGAGGGTGGAATGATTACTACCAACAACAAGGAGTTATATGAATATCTCAAGTTAATTCGGACACATGGCATTACTAAAGAACCAGGATTGATGCAGGCCAATCCAGGAAGTTGGTATTATGAAATGATTGAACTAGGCTACAATTACAGGCTAACCGATATTCAATCAGCCCTGGGTTTGAGTCAACTGAACAGGGCAAAAACAAATTTAGAAAAACGGCAAAAAATCGCAGACAGGTATGATAAGGCATTTTCCGGAGTACCGGAAATCACTAAACCCGCAAGGCCCAATAATGGACTACATGCTTTTCATTTGTATATTATACAAGTGAATAACAGGAAGGAGTTGTTTGATTATCTACGTAACAAAGGAATCTACGTTCAGGTTCACTATATCCCCTTGCATCATATGCCATTTTACAAGAATAAAAGAGGCAGTAATGGAAAATTACCTGAAACAGAACAATTTTACCAGAGATGTCTCAGCTTACCAATGTATCCATCGTTAACAGAAAATGATCTGGATTTTGTGATTGAGTCTATTCAACATTTCTACAATCAATAATGAAAATAGGAGCGATCATACAAGCAAGGATGTCATCATCCAGATTACCTGGTAAGGTACTAAAAAAGCTTCCGTTTCATTCCAATCTCACGATTCTGGATCAAATTATTTTTAGACTTAAAAGGAGTAAACATATCAATCAGATAATCGTTGCTACTTCCAATAACCCGGAAGACCGTGCAATATTAGACTGGGCAAAAAATAATAATCACGAAGTCTTCACCGGTGAGCTGCACAATGTCCTCAACAGGTATTATGACTGTGCAAAAGCTTATTCTCTTGATATTATTGTGAGAATTACGGGAGATTGTCCTTGCATTGATCCCCATATTGTTGATCAGACTATTACACATCATATATCATCACAAGCGGATTTCACAAATTTAGGAGAAGTAAGAACCTTTCCAATTGGTTTAGATACTGCTGTTTTCAATTTCCCGGTATTGGAAACTGCCAGGAAAAATGCCAATAGTGATTATGAATTTGAACATGTTACAACTTATTTCTATAAAACTCATCCAGAGAACTTCAAAATAGAACGTATTAAAGCTCCCAAAGAATTGAATTTTCCAGAAATCCGATTAGCCCTGGACACTATTGACGATTACAATTTTCTTTGTGCAATATTCGCTGAATTAGGAAACAATAACCGATTTTTCGATACCTATGAAATCCTGGAATTGTTAAATAAAAAACCCTGGTTGAAATCTTTAAATTCTAAGATCCTGCAGAAAAAAGTTCACCGGGGTCTTCCGGATGAGTTGGATACGCTCGAAGAACTATGTGAAAACCTTTCACTTACCAATGCCTTAAAATTTATAAGAGAAAACCGGGATAGATGAAAGTTTACGATGTCTTATTTTGCACAAACGCAAATCAAAAAATAGGATCGGGACATCTTATGCGGTCAAAGATCCTTGCAAATGAGTTAGCCAAACTGAACTTATCCATTCTCTTTTTTTTAACAGATAATTCAGATATTAATTTTTCAAACCACGTAATTAAAGGATTCCCCGGATTAAAAATTGGTAATAGCAACCTTTTGCAAAGTATTAAAAGATATGGATCATCCAATGCCATACTTATTGTAGATTCTGATGATCCGTATTTTTTCAGTGATACCTTTCAGAAAGAAGTTATTGCACTGGGCCTAAAATTGATGCATATCACAATAGATCCTTCACATTTTTATCGATCACATATCGTATTGAACCCAAATATTATTGCACAGTATCAGGAATATCAAACGGCAGATTATACAAAACGATTATTCGGTCCCAGGTTTTTCATATTCAGAGAGAATTTTCGAAAAACAAGAACTTTGAATCCAGATAGATCATCAGGAAAACTAACATTATTTCTGGCTTTTGGTGGTTCAGATTTTCATAATTTAACAACAAGGATCCTGCATTCAATTACATCCCTGAGCAATTTCATTTCTCGAGTACATGTGATTATTGGTCCGTTAAATCTGCATTTGTCTGAAATAAACAAAATGAGTGAACAAATCAATGATATTGATATCAGTTGCCATGTAAATGTTCCTGACATCGAAAATTACATGCTGGACTCTGATATTGCCATCACTTCCTGTGGCACAACATTTTGGGAGTTGGCGGCATTAAATATCCCTACATTCTGTATTGCTGGATCTGAGAGAGAAAAATCAATTGCTGAATTTTTACATAGAGAGAAATATACATACTCACTCGGCGAATATGATAATCTTACGACTTCTTCAGAAATCGCAGAAATAATACAGAAAATTCATAAAGCAGGTATTCGCAAATTTATAAATAGTCAGCTACTAAATGATCAAATTAATTTGGATGGCGTTAGTTTAGTAGCAGACACAGTCAGAAAAGTGCTCATATATGAATAAGAAATTACTGATCATTGGTGCTGGAGTTGAGCAAATTCCAGCTATTTTAATGGCCAGGGATATGGGTATTTATACCATTACCTCAGATTATAATCCGGATGCTCCAGGCATGCACCTTGCTGATTCATCATATGTAGTCAGCACCGATGATTTTAAAGGCAACCTGAATATCGCTGAAAAAGAAAAGATCGATGGAGTGATGACTATTTGCTCTGAAACAGGTATTCCAGTAATAGGTAAAATATGTGATTCTCTCAATCTAACAGGTATATCTGAAGATACTGCTATTAAATCGACGGATAAAGAATCCATGAACGAGATGATGAGAAAATATGATGTGGATATTCCGGCAAGAAAAATAGTTAGTTCTTTAAATGAAGCAATTGAATTTACATCCAAATTCCAAGGGCCCTGGGTCCTTAAACCAAGCGATTCTTCCGGACAACGTGGAATTTCTTTTTTCGATTCAACACTGAAACTCAAGGATCTATTTGATGAAGCAAAAAAATATGCCTCAAACAGGAAAGTCTTAATCGATCAGTTTGTAAGTGGGAAAGAGATTAATGTGACAGCAGTTGTACATGACAAAACAATTCATATTTTATCATTGGCGGACAGGATTACACTTCCACCACCACATTTTGGCATCGCAGTTACACATTCAGCCCCTCCTGGTATCACAGATGAGCAAAAAAATCAAGTAACCGATTCAGCCAGGAGAGCCATCCATGCAATTGGTCTTGACAATGGAATAGCGTATCCTCAGATAGTCGTTACTGAAGAGGGGCCAAAATTAATTGAAATCGCTTCCAGAATGCCAGGGGGATATAACCGGGAAATGGCCCTGTATCTTAGCGGAGTGGACATGATCAGAGCCCAGATATTAATATCTCTAGGCCTTGAATTCGATATAGATGAGATTCGCGAAAGTGAGATTTATCCATCAGCCGGAGTAAAACTATTAACGAGCGTTGATTTCCCTGAACTGGTAGGTAAAGAAATAAAAGCCATCAAAGGACAAGATCAGGTAATGGAATTAAATGGAATTAAAGCATGTCATTTTCATCTGAAGAAGAGTGATTTGATCCCTGAACTTACCAATAGTACTGGTAGATTTGCAGCCATAGTTGCTGTTGGTGAAACCAAGAAACAAACATTGAGTTTATTGGAAAAAGCTGCATCATATATTAAAATAATAACTTAATTGATGACACCTGAAATCATTAAAAACAAATATGGCTATTATGAAATAACGAAGAAACCTGATAAGGAAGAGCTGAAAAAATATTATTCAGAGAAGTATTACAAAGAGGAGTCGAAGTACAACAAATACCAAAAAGAGTATACTGATCCCGAATTATTTTTCATTAATAACCGGCTTAACAGGAAATACCTCACGTTACTTCATCACTATGAAAATCTTGACGATTTTAGAATTCTGGATGTGGGCTGTGGTGAAGGTTGGGGTTTGAAATTTTTCAGCAATAAGGGTTTGCACACAACAGGAATAGACTACACTAAGGATGCGGCAAGTTGGTTTAAGAATGCCACAAATAATAACTTTATTGAAGGTGATATATTTGAAATAATCGAGAACCTCATTGTCAAAGGATCAAAATTTAATATCATTCTACTTGATAATGTATTGGAACATGTGGTTGATCCGGAACAATTAATAAAGCGAATGAATCTTCTATTATACGATCATGGGACATTAATTGTGGAAGTACCCAACGATTTTTCAATTTTACAACAATATCTGATAAAGCATAAGAAGATAAATACCGAATTTTGGATAACCTATCCGGACCACCTCTCATATTTTAATTATAAAGGATTGAAGAGTTTATTTGAGTTAAATGGATGGAAAACCTTAACCATAAATTGTGATTACCCGATTGATCTCCACCTTTTCAATAAGAATACCAACTATATTGAACAAAAGGAAAAAGGGAAATCTGTGCATTTTACCAGAATTGAAATTGAAAACCTGTTGGATGAAATTTCTGTGGATGAAACTATTAAATTGTATACATTATTAGCTGAAATGGGACTGGGTAGGAATTTAATAGGGTTTTTTATTCCTGATAATAAAAATGGAAACATTGAAAATAAATAATAAACATATTGATCATGATCATCCCGTATATATCATCGCTGAACTGTCAGCCAATCATAACCAGGATTTCGATCTGGCTATAGAATCATTGAAGGCCATCAAAGAAACTGGAGCTGACGCGGTGAAACTACAAACATTCACGCCTGATTCGATGACACTTAATCTCGACAAAAAGGAGTTTATGACCAGGGAAGATAGCCTCTGGGCTGGTTCAAAATTATATGATCTTTATAAAAAGGCCGCTACACCCTATTCATGGCATGAGGATCTGAAGATTCTTGCTGACCAGTTAGGCCTTGATTTCCTTTCTTCACCTTTCGACATCAAAGCCGTTGATTTTCTTGATTCACTCCAGGTACCGGCTTTTAAGATAGCCTCACTTGAAATTACAGATATCCCTTTAATAGAGCACATAGCCTCCAAAGGCAAACCTATTATTCTTTCAACAGGGATTGCATCTATTGACGATATAGAACTTGCAATTGATGCATGTCACCGGATGGAAAACACAGAAATCGCATTACTAAAATGTACTTCAGTATATCCAACACCTTTGTCGGAAGCGAATCTTCGATCTATTGAGTTTCTCAGGAATAGATTTAAGAAAGTTGTTGGATTATCTGATCATACACCGGGGAATCTTGCGACTACTTGTGCAGTGTCACTGGGTGCATGCATTATTGAAAAACATTTCATACTGGATAAAAAGATCAAATCGCTGGATGTTGATTTTTCTCTGGATAAAAATGAATTTGCAAAAATGGTTGTGGCAATTCGTGAAGCCGAAGCTATGCTTGGATCTGAGGAATACACGGTAACCGATAAAATGATAAGCGCCCGGAAATCAGCAAGATCATTGATAGCGACCAGGAAAATCCATATTGGTGAATTATTCACTATAGATAATATAAAAGCATTAAGACCGGGAATTGGACTTCACCCAAAATACTATCACAAGATATTGGGTAAACCAGCGAAGAGAAACTTCGAAACTGGTACACCTCTTGAAGAATCTGATCTTCCATAATATTATAACAAATTGGGGCAAATAAAGAAGCAATCGATTCAATCCACGTTATTCATTTACATCGGTGTAATTATTGGATTTATATCAACCGGTATACTGATGCCCCGCTTTCTGACAGAATCCGAAAATGGCGTATTAAAGCTTCTTGTATCTTACTCTCTCTTGTTTTCCCAATTAGGTGCATTGGGATTGCCTATATCAACTATCAGGTTTCTGCCTTATTTCAGGAATGCAGAGAAAAAAAACCATGGATACTTTATGTTTCTGTTTTTGGTAGGAATGCTTGGATTCCTGATATTCCTATCTGTATTTCTATTTTTTGAAAACACCATATATGAACATGAGATATCAAAATCACCACTATTTGCACGCTATTTAGTCCTGATCATTCCTCTGACATTTTTCTTCACCTATTTTAACCTGCTGGATGTTTATGCCAGATCCCTGGTTTATTCAACCATTGGGGCATTCCTAAAGGAAGTATTGCAAAGAGTATTTATCCTGACTTCTCTTGGCCTTTTTATATTCGGAATATTTGACTTCAATGGATTTTTATATAGCTATATAATCTCCTTATCCGTTCCAACCATTATTTTATTTGGATACATTATAATAAAGGGGGAGGCTGGCTGGAAAATAAACTTTTCAAAATTCAGTGGGAAAATACTTAAGCAGATATTTACGATGGCCATTTTCGGCCTGTTTCTTGGAATAAGTCAAATAGCTATTTCACAGATTGACAGCATAATGATTAATCATTTCTTAAATGATGCAAAAACTGGCATTTATGCAATCACATTTTATTATGGTGCGTTGGTAATTATGCCTGCCAGAGCACTGTTTCGAATCACATCAACCTTTATTGCAGAAGCATTTAAAGCTTCAGATTTAATAACGATAAAAGATATTCAATTTAAAAGTTGTCTTAACCAGTACATTATTGGACTTGGAATATTTCTTCTCCTCTGGCTTAACATTGACAACGTTTATAAAATCCTTCCTATTGATTATACAGAGGGGAAATATGTGATTTTTTATATAGGCCTGGCTAATCTTATCAACATGACTGGTGGTGTGAGCTCTCAGATAATTAACTATTCTCAATATTACAGGTATAATGGTGTATTTGTAATTTTCTATCTGATATTCATTGTTGTCACTAATTATATTATGATTCCAATGTATGGAATCGTGGGGGCCGCTATGGCATCTATGTTGTCAATATTGATTTTCAATATAATGAAATATCTCTTTCTCTGGAATAAATACACAATTCAACCATATAGTTATAAATATTTGATTATCCTGGGATTCGCAGCTTTATTGTACGTTGGATTCTATTATTTTCCACTTCCTGATTCATTAATTCCAAACTTATTGATTAAATCATCATTGGTAGGATCATTGTACCTGTTATTTATATATAAGACAGGCTATTCTGAGGACATTACCCAGCTTATCAATTCTTATAAAGAAAAGATATTCAAATAATTACTGCATCATTAAAAACGCCTTGATAAAGTCATTTATATCTCCATTAAGAACATTCAGAACATCAGATCGTTCATGATTTGTACGTGTGTCTTTAACAAGTTTATAAGGATGAAGCACATAATTTCGAATTTGTGAGCCGAAATCTATCTTTTTTTTGGAGCTTTCAATCTCTGCTTTTTCTGCATTTTTCTTCTCAACCTCTATCTGGTATAACCTTGATTTGAGCATTTGTATTGCTTTTTCCTTATTCTGAAGTTGGGATCGCTCCTGCTGGCATTCTACAACAATACCCGAAGGTGCATGGCGTAATCGAACAGCCGTCTCTACCTTGTTTACATTTTGTCCTCCCTTTCCACCAGATCGAAATGTATCCCAGGTAAAGTCTGCAGGATTAACCTCAATTTGAATACTATCATCAACAATCGGATAGGTAAAAACAGATGCAAATGCTCAAATCAAGGTTATACCAGATAGAGGTTGAGAAGAAAA
>JBHOSY010000060.1:0-22213 GCA_042584165.1 Bacteroidota bacterium
TTCTTCATCCTCGCTCATAAGAGAGGTATAGCCCACTATATCAGTGAACATTATACAAGCAAGCTGGCGGGTTGATTCGGGCATAGTGTGGCAAGATAAGAAAAATCACCGATAACTTGCAAACAAGGATGGGAGTTGGGTAGCCAATCGCTTGAATTACAGATCAATCTCCCCACTTTCAATCATCTCCTGCACCTGGGCTCTTATGGCTGCTTTTTCATCCTGGGCTCGTTTGACGATGGCTTTGAATTCGGGATCGTCATGGAGGTTTTCGAAAGTTGGATCGATTAATATATAATCATGATATCCATTTCCAAGTCCAACTTCAACAGCCTTTGTGAGATATTGTAAGGCTTCTTCTTTTTCCCCCTTCAGGGATAATGTAGCAGACAAAAAGTAATAGTTAGCCCAGGTATTATTCTCTCTCAATTGAGATTTAAGTTCAGGTACTAATTGCTCAATCATAGCCATCGCTTCATCTTCTTTGTTGAGCCTTTGATATACATTAGCTAAATAAAGGCTATCAAGTCTACCTGGAATTCTTCCAACTTCACCAAATTGGCCGTAAATTGATTCAGCCTCATTATATTCCTTCTGCAAACAATTTGCATAAAACAGAAATCTTATACACTGTTGGTCACAATCAATTATGCTACAAATCGAGTCAGTGTAGCTTTCATATTCATTTAGTTTCCCCTGCACGGCAAATGTCCATAAGTAATAGATAACGTTTCCATTGCACATATGATCAATATCCATTGATAAAGTAAAGTATTTCCTCGCCTTCTCATAATCACCTATATGTATGTAACAAAGTCCAATGTAATAATATGTAGACCATAAATCGAGTTGCTCCATTTCAAGTCCTTTTTCAAGATATGGCAATGCCTTTATTATATCGTTCTTTCTCCAAGAATATACCCTGCCTAATGCCACATGATACCACAACCACATATCATCTTTTGCTGGTAAATTAATAGCCTTCAAATAATTCTCTATTGCGAGATCATCCTGACCCATAAACCAATAACACTCCCCCATCAAACCATAAGCACTACTATTCTCAGAATCGAGTATTATTACTTTTTCAGCAAAGAAAAGTGCGGAATCATAATTTTCTTCCGCAAGGAATGTATTACCTTTTGAAAGAATAGCCCTTGGATATTTAGGATCAATCTGCAGGGCTTTATCGGAAAGATTATGAGATGTTTTCAGATGTTTTTTCTCGGATGTTCTCCAGTAAATAAGTCTTTCATGTTCTGCTCTAATACAGAAGTCGTAAGCTTTAATTTCTGAAGTTGACATTCTATCTATCTGTTTTTCTTCTTCTGGGGTTATAACAGCTGCTAATGAAGCAGCTATCTTTTTCGCAGTATTGATCTGAAAATCGAATATCTCATCTGTGTATTTCCCAACATATGTTTCAGACCACAAATGATCATCCTTGTCTGCTTCTATCAATTGAACAGTGATCTTGATATTGTCTCCCACTTTTTGGACACTGCCTTCTACAATAAATGTTACATCAAGTTCATTGGCTATTTTTCCTACATCTTTTTTGTTATCTCTATATTGTTCTACGGTTGTCCTTGACCTAACCCTTAAATCCTCAACCTTTTGAAGGTTATTCAAAATATCTTCCATCATCCCATTGCAGAAATATTCATTTTCCTGATCAGGACTGTCATTACGGAAAGGTAGGACTGCAATGGATTTATCTAAGACCTCCATTGGTCCTGAACCTGTATCTTTCATTGGCAGAAGCTGCCAGATCAGTATTGCTGCAATCACTACGACCAGCCCAGCTATGATGTAATAAGGCAGCTTATTCTTCTTAGCTGGTTGTTGCTCACTAATTGGCTCTGCATCTTCCTCCTCGCAGCGAACTTTGTATACCTTGATAGGATCTTCTACATTCTTAAAACGCTGCTCCTCGATAAACTCAGCTTCGATCCCTGCTTTATTTTTTACATCCGAATAGACTTTCCCAGAAATCGAAATACATCCCTCCTCTGCTGATTCCTGTAGTCTTGATGCAACATTAACAGCGTCTCCAAGTACATCTGCACCGACCATGACCATCTCCCCTTGATGGATACCGATCTTCAGCGGTATCTTCTGGCTTCTGGCTTCCTTCTGAATATCCATAGCACAGCGAACAGCATCGGAGGCTAATGGGAAGCTAGCTAATGTACCATCGCCAACCTCTTTGATCAGTTTACCATTGTGCTTCTTGATCAGGGTGGCATGGATGGTATGATTTCGTTTGAGCATATCAAATGCCTTGTCTTCATCCGATCCCATCAGGGCGGTGTATCCGACTATGTCGGTGAACATGACGGCGATATGTCTACGGTCTTCCATAAAAAATCAAAAATCAGGACTCAAGATTCACAAATCACAAATAAAACAGTACTCATTCCCGGCCTTTGATCCGGGATCTCTGTAATTCGAGCAGTAATTCCATTATGGAGACCCCGGATCGGTGTCCGGGGATAACATGTTCTATTTTAGTTTTTTATCTATTTAGTATATATATTATTCCTTTCCAAAAAAATCGCATATCGCCCATCGTCCATCGCATATCACATATCTATCAAGCGCCTTGTCTTCGTCTGATCCCATAAGGGCTGTATATCCGACAATGTCGGTGAATCCTCCTCCGTTTCACTTCGGTGGGCAGGCATGACGGCGATATGTCTTCGATCTTCGGGCATGAGAAAAAGTATTCCGGTTTGATAAATTCCAACAACCTACCCTCCCGAACTCTTATTAAAGATAAGGGTAAAAAGTAATTCAATCAATACAAAAGCAGTTGTATAAATGGTAGCACCGATCGGGAGACACGCGCTGGAGGTGTTTCCCAGATTAGTCTCATCATCTGGTGAAGGAGATATTGAGAACGGGAATAAATGAAACTTTCAATCAACCGGCAGATTCATTTTTCTTAGTAATTCTTTAAAACGGGGTTCATCCCGGAGAATATCAAATAATGGATCTGCGCCAATAACAACGATATTATGATCTTGCTCCTCAAAAGCTTTCCATAGCCAGTCCAGCGCTTCTTTCTTTAAACCCGCGCGGGTATACAGTGTGCTGATCTGCCAGGGAGCGAAATAAGCCGTATCACGATAAGCTATCATCTTTTCGGCTATTCGCTGCATGGCCAACTGATACCCGCCTTCTTCATAACCGGCTTCCATGGCTTCTATGGCAGCATCGTTTCCTTTTAATGTATAAATCTTTTTTGCAACATTAAATGCTTCCGTATATTCCCCTTTTTCATGGTAAACAGCCCAGAGCGCGGGCAAGCCAATGACTGGATCATTGTTTGGTAATTCCCGGGCTATTTGTTGGAGTTCATCGTATTTACGTGCGTTTTTAAGATTCAAAGCATGGATGCGTTTGACTAATTCATTAAGCGTGTCAACTTCGACTGCCCGATAGCTGTAAGTTAATCCTTCTGTTGGCTGGCCAAGCACACTTAAAAAATGCCCATAAAAAACCAGAAAGAACCCATTTTTCGGATTACTATCGGTGATTTTCCTGAACCTGGAAAATGTATCCTCCCAGTCACCGCGAAGGATCGCCTGATACATTTCGCGAACAATTCCAACTCCTCTATCAACCTGCGTATTATCTAATTCCTGGGCCTTTCTGAGAGCTTCCTCATACTTTGGTTGTGTTATATTTCTGGGTAAAAAACCATGTTGACTATAGTAACTCCAGGCAGCTGCAATACCTAAATATGCACGAGCATACGTGGAATCTATTTTGAGAGCCTGTTGAAAAAAATCCAAGGCATTATCGAGATCTGATTTCGTACCTTTGTCACAACTAATCATTCCTTTGAGATAGGCTTCGTAGGCTTCAGGATCTACCTCACGGCTACCTGTAAGAAGTGACTGTTCATCGGGAGACAAAGGGATATTTGCTACCTCAGCAACCGCAACGGCCACATCATCATAAATGGACAATATATATTTCATTGGCCTGTCAAAGGCCTGTTCCCATATTTGTCTTTCTTTAGGGAATGGCCGGATCAACCTCACGTGAATACTTACGCTATCCTCGATGGTATAATACGTAACAGTTACCACACCCTTCACCTTTATATCACGTGCAATTTCCGGGATGGTCATATCCGTATGATCATATTTCAATGAAGTATTTCGCGAAGGAATCCTTAAAGCATGAATCTTGCTTAACCCGTCAATCAAGCCATAATGTATCCCTGCTTCCAACCATTCTTCAACGGTATTATCCGATAAATTCTCCGGGGGCAATACAACAATTGAACGAATAGGCTGATTTTTTGTACTGAGAATCCACACTGCAGTTAAGGTAATCAATATTACAGCCAGCAAAACAATTACATAAAACCAAATCCGTTTTAATAAAGGTTTGGGATGCAGATCCGTGAGTTCATTTTTTTTTCTGATCGATGGGACGGACAGCCCTTTTCCCCTGATATAATAAGTCTTGACCGGATGATCTACATTTTTAAGTTGAATGTCTCCCAGAACTTTACAATGAATGTCTTTTCTTGCCCGAATAGCTTCATAGATCGATTCCGAAATATAGATCCCTCCCGGATCAGCGACCGATTGAAGCCGTGAGGCAATATTGACCCCATCTCCAAATACATCCTCATTTTCAAAAGTCACATCGCCAAGGTGTATACCAATTCGTATCTGTCCTTCAAATTTTTGCTTGGCCTGTTGCTGGATCTCAATTGCACATTCAACGGCATCTGTAGCACTATTAAACTGTGCCAGGATGCCATCGCCCATTTCTTTCAACCATTCACCCCGATATTTCTTAATCAGTGGTCGTTGCAGGTCACGGTTTTTACGCAAGAGTTGGAAGGCTTTGTCTTCATCACTGCCCATCAGGGAGGTATACCCGACAATATCGGTAAACATTATGGCTGCGAGTCTACGATCTTCGGGCATCAGCTTGGTCAATGGTTTTAAGATCCTTATCTCTCCAGAGCCTACGAAAAGTATTGGGAAGTTACAGGATAAGGCTGGTAAATGCAATGGAAGGTTGGATATACATCTTTTGAGGATATTGGTAGAGAACTAATGTGAGGATGTCTTTATATGGATTATTATTCTAATCCTACTTTCTTTTGCAGCTCATTAAACCATGGATCATCACTAAGCAGATCAGATCCTAAATAATCTTCATACCATGCACGGAATAAATACATGCTGGCTTCTTTATTCTGATAGACTGATTTTAGCCACTTGATGGCCTTATCTTTCTCGTTCAAAGCCACATAAACTGTAGCCAGAGGTCCGTGAAACAAATATCCTGATTTTGCAAGTTTGACAAGTTCATCCCTGATCTCAACCGCAAGTTCTGTTTTACCTGAACGAGTATACACATAGGCCAATCCCGCTTTCATAAAAGGACTCCCTCCAGAAAGTTTCACTGCCTTTTCTGACATTTCAATTGCCTCTTCATACATTCCTTTGAATACATAGGCATTCCCAAGGTTAAAATACACAACGGCATAATCAGGCGCCATTTCTACCACCTGCTTATATTGTTCAATAGCCTGGTCTATTTTATTCTGATAATGATAGTACCAACCCAATTCATTCCTTATTATGAATGAAAGGGGATCCAGCTCAATTGCATTGCTTATTTCCCTGTAAGACTCATCCCATCTTTTGTGAATAAAAAAATATTCACCATACCACTGGTGAGCCGGGGCATACCCGGGATTGAGTTCAATGGCCCGTTTATATGCCTGTTCCACCCCGGGCCAATCAAATTCAGAATATTGTTTCACAAATGCCAAAGAAGTATACGCTTCGGCAAGCTCATCGTCAATTTCAATTGCTTTCAATGCGGCTTCTCTTGCATTGGGAAATCCCTCTTTTGACGGCAAGGCACCATATCCAAGAGCCACTAGTGCATATGCTTCGGATAATCCGGCAAAGGCGAGCGCATACCCTGGATCTTTACGAATTGCTTGTAAGAAATATTCAATCGCTTTTTTTAATGACTCCTCATTTCTTTTATTCGTATAAAAGCGGCCTAACAAGTATAGATTATATGCTTCTGATTTTTCGGTATGGCGTTTCAACAGCATTTTTTTTTCAGATCCCAGAAGCCTTGCTTTCAGGTTATCCACAATAGCAAGTGAAATTTCATCCTGAATGGCGAACACATCCTGTATTTCACGATCATATTTCTCTGACCATATATGTGAGCCATCTGTAACTTTAATAAGTTGTGAGGTAATTCGAAGACGATTACCCGCCTTGCGAACACTACCCTCAAGAAGATGCTCAACATCCAGCTTTTTCCCGATAATACGCATGTCTTCAATCCTGTCTTTAAAAATGAAAGCGGAAGTGCGGGCAATCACTTTTAAGTTCTCAACATGGGATAGAGTGTTAATAATTTCTTCCGTCATACCATCACAGAAATATTCCTGGGAAGCATCATCGCTCATGTTAACAAATGGTAGTACAGCTATAGATGGTCTGCTTTCTTCCTCTGAGGAAATTTCTGGATCACCTGCCTTTTCGACTTCTTCACATTGTACCCTGTAAACCTTTACAGGCTCTTCCACATTCTTCAAAGCCTTCTCTCCAATAAACTCTGCTTCTATCCCTGATTTATTTTTTACATCTGAAAATACTGCCCCAGAAATGGAGATGCATCCTTCCTCTGCTGATTCCTGTAGTCTTGAAGCTACATTCACAGCATCACCAAGCACATCTGTCCCTACCATAACCATCTCTCCCTGATGTATTCCGATCTTCAATGGTATCTTCTGGCTTCTGGCTTCCTTCTGAATATCCATTGCACAACGTACCGCATCACTTGCAAGTGGAAATGAGCATAATGTTCCATCACCTACTTCCTTGATCAGTTTGCCATTGTGTTTTTTGATCAGGGTGGCATGGATGGTGTGGTTTCGTTTGAGCATATCGAATGCCTTGTCTTCATCCGATCCCATCAGGGAGGTGTATCCGACGATGTCGGTGAACATTACGGCGATATGTCTACGGTCTTCCATTTATCGTTCGATCATTGTGCACTCGATAATGTCGGTGAATCCACCTACGCTATTGCTTCGGTGGACAGGCATGACTGCGATATGTCTGCGGTCTTCGGTCATTTAGTTTTCAAATTCTGGAAATCCAACCCTATCCAGCATTACCTGCCATCTTGGATCTTTATGAAGCGGTTCAAATGGAGGTTGTACCTTGAGCCAGTACATTTCTACTTCATGGGTTTCATACGCCTTTTCAAGCCACTCAAAGGCATGGTCTATCTCACCCATTTCAGCATAGACCATGGCAGTAAACATTGCCGGGCTCCCAGCGGATGTAGTATCACTTTTCAATTTAAGTTCTTTCAAAATGCTTCCTGTTTTTTCTTTTTGACCTAAATTGTAATATGCAATAGCAAGATTTCCCATGATGTGGGGTGGTCTGTTACCAGGATCAATTTCAAGAAATCTGTTAAGAATATTAATTGCTTCCTTATATTTTCCCGTGTATGTAAAAATCCTTCCAGATTCCATCATCAGATGCTTATCATCATGGTTAAACCGGATCGCCGTTTCATAAAACTGAATCGCCTTTTCTGGTTGGCCGGCAAAGTAATAGGATAATCCAATTGGCGCAATAGTATAATGAAATTTTGGAAAATCCTCAATTGTTTTTTCTGCGATGGCTAATGCTTCCTTAGACCTCCCTAGTGCATTAAGAATATTGGAATAAGTCCATACATAATCTGTATTAGGAGGATTTAATCTAATTACATCTTTGATTTCCTTTTCTGCAGATTCAAAGTCCCATCGGTACCATAAATAAACACGAGATAAATAAAGATGAATATCAGGTAAGTTATTGTCAATCTCTATTGCTTTTTCCAGATAAGAAATGGCTTTATCCAAAAACTGTTCTGGCTCCAGGTCTGAGGCCCAGCCCCCTCTGGTTAACCAGTAAAGCCCCAATTTAGCATATGCCTGCCCAAAGTTGGGATCTAATGAAATAGCCTTCTCTAATAAATCTATACTTATTCCAATTTCAAAATTTCGCTCAAATTCAGCGTTGGCGAGAAGATATAGATTGTATGCTTCGATATTAGTTGTCGGCATTACTTCAATCCTTTCTTTCTCTTCTGGACTGATTTTTACTTTTAATGAATTAGCGACCTGTTGAGCAATGTCCATTTGAATATTGAATATATTCGATAATTCTTTATCATAATTTTCTGCCCACAGGTTTTCATCCAATGCCACATCAATTAATCGCACTGAAATTCTTACGTTGTCTTCATATCTACGGACACTTCCTTCCAGAATATATGCTACACCAAGCTCTTTACCTATTTCACGAATAGGCTTATTAATCCCTTTGTATTGCATGGAAGAGGTTCCGGATGTAACTTTCAAGTTACCAATCTTATAAAGGTGTGTGAGTATTTCATCCCTCATGCCGTCACTGAAATACTCCTGTTCCGGATCACCCCCCAAGTTTACAAATGGCAGGACAGCAATGGATTTTTCAAAATCTATCTCCTTCTCCGATCCTCCGATATCCAGGCGATTATATATGAAAAATCCTGCGATAGCCAGAATTATGATCAATGCGGTGCTTAGAATAAACCTCCTCAATAACTTTCTTGAGATTTTTGGTAACGCACCTTTCTTTTCACTGATCTTCCCTTTTATCTGAGCCTTCCGGGGAACCACAAGGCCTGTATTGCTAATTGCATATACTTCAATTTGCTTGGTAACATTTTTTAAATCAAAAGAGCCTAATGAATAAGTATGAATTTGTCTCTGGTTCTTTATCTCATTGTAAATCATTTCTGAGATTAGTACACTTCCAGCTACAGCCAGAGATTCTATTCTGGAGGCAACATTCACACCATCCCCTATAACTTCCTCATCACTATAAATGATATCTCCAGAATGGATCCCAATTCGAACCGGTATTACAGGATCTTTCAGGTATTCTAATTGCATATCCATACTACATTTTACAGCATCAATGGCGCTGTCAAAAATGCTTAACGTCCCATCTCCATAATATTGCAGTATTTTACCATCATATATTTCAGTAATTCTCTTAAATATCAGACGGTATTTTTCCCTGATCGTTATGGCTGCGTTCTCATCCTCCTGCATCATAGCCGTATATCCCTGGATATCCGTGAATATGATGGCAGCAAGTTGACGATAGTGAGACATTGGTTAAGGTCAGTGGTTTATGAATCCTTTCTCCTCTTAGCCTACGAAAAGTTCAATTAAGTTACCTGTTATTGGGTTGCTAAGCAATATGAATCGATAATGAAAATAAAATTTAAGGAAGTGGAAGGTTCATTTTCTTCAATAACTCGATATACCTTGGGTTGTCTTTCAATTGATCATGTATATCTAAATTGGTCGTGATATAGGTCATGAACATCTCCCGTATTTCATATTCCTTTTCAAGGCAATCCATCGCTTTGTCGTAATTATTCAATTTTAAATATCTTTCCCCTTTGAGACGGCTAATCATCCGACAGTCATTCCCATACTTTTCATTCATCTTGAACATTTCCTCAATGGCAGCAATATGCCCCTTTTCATGAAAGGCGTTTAGTACCGCCATCCTGCCTTCGTCATTCCAATGCCCATGCACTTTATTATCCCACATTTCAATCCACTTTTCATAGTCTCCATTCATATAAGCGGTACGCATGTGCATATTAATTAAACTAGCAGCAGCAAAGTTATCACTAGAGTCAATGGAGAGGGCTTTTTCAAAATGGCTTATGGCAGATTGATCATTACCCTCCATTCTCATGACTTCTCCATATAGCCCCAGAATCAAAGGTTTCATCGGATCCAGTTTCAATGCCAGATTCGCCTGGTTCACTGCTTCATCTGACCTGCTTAGTATCATCAGTAAATGAGAATAATATATTCTGCACAGTGCATCATTGGGATTCAACTCAAGTGATTTTAAAAATTCTTCTTCCCCTTGCACCCAATCAAATTCAGTCCATACTGCAACTATAGCTTTCACATAATGTGCTTGCGCTGATTTGGGGTCCAACTCAAGAGCCATGTTGAGGTATTTATATACATTCGGAAGGGTAACAGATTTCGGGAGAATATTAAAAAATGTTGCAAACATGCCCCAGGCATTTGCCAGACCTGCATAGGGGTCGGCCCATTCTGGGTCTTTTTCAATGGCTAGCTGAAAATAATCCAGTGATCTTTGCAAGAAATCCTGGTCAATCTTTTCCCAATAAAATTGCCCTTTCAGATAGGCATCATATGCCTCAGGGTCAACAGTTCTTGACTCAGCCAGTAGATTTTCTTCTTCAGGAGTCAGGATAACATTGATCTTTTCCGAAATTTCTTTCGCTACCTTGTTATACAAATTTAGAATCTGACTATTTTCTACAGAGTAATCCTGAACCCAGATTTGCTTCTCTACCGGACCTGCAGTGTGCAGGCTTATTCGCAGACAAATACTGTCTCCCAAACATAAGACTGAAGGCTCAATGATGTAATTGACATTCAATTCAGAGGCAATTTCAGCCATTGACTTCCCAGCTTTTTTGTATGCGTTGGCTGTAGTTTTGGAAGGGACTCGCAGTGAATTGATTTTTCCAATATCGGTGCACAACGATGAATGCATGCCGGCCATATAATAATCGAGTGTATCGATGTCTGTATAATTGTCAACGGGTAGGACTAACAACGATGATATGGTCGATTGATCCATAAAATACGCTTTCCTTATCCACCAGCTAATAGATACCAGTATTAACAAGAAAACGATGTACGTGATGACCGATCCGAAAATCCGTTCTTTCAGGCCTTTCCCAGTTAGTTCCTTGATTTTTGAGCCGGATGGGATCGGCAGACCTTCACCTTGAACACAATACGTCCTAACCGGGTAATCTACATTTTTGAGGTTGAACTCACCCAAGTACCTTGTCTGTATTTCACTTTTACCCCGGATCGCCTTCTGGGTAGATTCAGAGATATAAATTCCACCTGGATCGGTAACGGATTGCAGACGGGAGGCAATATTAACTCCATCACCAAACACATCCTCATTTTCAAAAGTGACATCACCAAGATGTATTCCAATACGGATCTGTCCCTCCAATTCTTCCCTTGCCCGCTGCTGGATTTCAATAGCACATAACACCGCATCTGTTGCACTGTCAAATTGTGCCAGGATACCATCTCCCATTTCTTTGAGCCATACACCTTTGTGGTTTTTAACGAGATGTTGTTGGATTTCACGGTTTCTTCTGAGCAGTTTAAATGCCTGATCCTCGTCCTTGCCCATAAGAGCTGTGTAACCCACAATATCTGTGAACATAATAGCCGCTAAACGTCGGTCTTCAGGCATATGTTACTTTCTGTTATACCTCAAAATTCTCCCATTCATGTTTTACACTTTCCATAAGCGTTCTGTAACCGGGTTCACTTCGAATATTTTCCAGGAAAGGATCCTTTTCAGCGAGTATCGGATAATTGATAAAACCATTCTTGATGGAATTCTCAATCCAGTGTATTGCTTCTTTCTTATCATTGATCAATGAAAAGAACCTGCCGAGATTCAATGAGAAATCAAAATCACGGCTGACAGATTTTATAAGTTCAGGGGACATTTCTTGGCATAGTTTCTCTTTCTCATTTTGTATTGCATATTTCAGTATCAGACCAAGTCTGGAAAATACTGTCTCCGGATTTGATTTGGCATTTTGATCGATTAATAATATAGCCTCCGAAATCATTTTGTTATAAACCAGCATAAGGGCGTACATGAACTGGCTGAAGGGATTATCAGGATGAAGTTCAAATAGTCTCTTGAAAGCCTGAAGGGCACGTTCAAATTGACCGTTGTAATAATAATACCCACCATTGCACCAGTTTGCAGGGAAACTTAGTGGATCTATCCTCATTAATTTTTCAATATAGGGATATGCTTCAGGGAGCCTTCCGGCCGCAAAGTAAACCGACAGAATCCCAACCAGTCCAAATATCTCATCAGGATTACTTTCCAGGGCTCTTTTAAAATGGGAAAGAGATTCAAGCGTTTTCCCCCCGAGCATATCGACATACCCAAGCATAGCATGGGCAAGGGGAGAATCGGGATCAATTGATAAAGCCTTCTCAGCATAAGTTTTGGCCTTATCAAGATAATCTTCCTGTTCTGCACCTATATTGACTAAATTCCAGTATGCAAATGACATTCCCGAATACAGTAATGCATTATTCCCGGAAATATCGATAGCATTCTGAAGATATCGCAAGGCACGATTGATTGCATCTTGCGAGAACCGGGTGATCTCCTCACTGGCTTTGAGATAATATTCATAGACCTTTATGTTTTCAATCGGTCGTTTAGCCAGGTTTGTATTTTCTTCAGCGCTTAACTTCACTTTCAGTTCCTCTGCAATCATACGAGAGACTTCTTCCTGAATATCAAACACATCATCCAGTGTTCCACTGTATTTTTCAGCCCATATATGTGTATCTGTTAAGGCGTCAATCAACTGAGCTGTGATCCGTAGATTATTGCCTGCTTTACGGACACTGCCTTCGAGTACGTATCGCACATTAACTTCATCTGCAATCTCACTGATCTTCTTCTTTGTCCCTTTGAAGGTCATAGCCGAACTCCTTGATATAACCAGAAGATCATGGATGTGAGAAAGATCTGTAATAATCTCCTCTGTTAGACCTTCGCTGAAATATTCCTGGTCCGGATCGGGGCTTATATTTACAAACGGTAGTACGATGATGGAGTTTTTTTCTGCTAAGATGGAATCAGAAATCACCTGATTTGAGGAAGATGGTAGAGGCTCTTCACAAGTTACAGTATAGATTCTAATTGGTTCGTCGATGTTCTTCAGAGTCTTCTTCTTCACAAACTCAGCTTTTATCCCTGCTTTATTCTTTATATCCTTGTAAACTGCTTCAGATATGTTAATAGATCCCTCATCAGCTGCTTCCTGAAGCCTTGATGCAACGTTTACGCCATCACCAAGAACATCACTTCCTTCGAATACAACCTCTCCTTCATGAATTCCAATGCGTAAACCAATCCCTGTTTTCTTCGCTTCATTTTGAATTTCTCCTGCACATCTTACAGCATCAGAAGCAGTATGAAAACTGGCAAGAATCCCATCACCCATTTCTTTTAACCAATCACCCCTGTATTTCTTGATCAATGGTCGCTGCAGGTCACGGTTTTTGCGTAGCAGTTGGAATGCTTTGTCTTCATTGCTACCCATCAAGGCAGTATAACCGACAATATCGGTGAACATGATAGCTGCGAGGCGTCGGTCTTCGGGCATAAATCAAAAATCAAGAATCAAAAATCATAATTTAGATATTATTCCTCCCCTGCTCACTTCGTTCCCTGGCCCCTCCCTAAAAATGTCCACCGGACATTTTCTTAACGGTCGGTCCCCCATTTCTTTCAGCCATTCGCCTTTGTATTTCTTGATCAAGGGTCGCTGAAGATCACGGTTTTTGCGCAGGAGTTGGAAGGCTTTGTCCTCATCGCTGCCCATCAAGGCAGTATAACCGACAATGTCGGTAAACATGATGGCTGCGAGTCTGCGATCTTCTGGCATTGGTTAAGGTCAGTGGTTTATGAACCCTTTCTCCTCTTAGCCTACGAAAAGCACAAGTAAGTTACAGTATAAGGCTGGTAATTGCAATGGATGCTTGGATATAGAGCAAAGTCTTCCTTTGAAGAATCAGCGTATATGGGTGAGTGAGGGTTTCATATAAATATGGAACTATTTTTCAGGTGATTCCTTTGAAACAATAATAACCCTCACTCCTCCACCTTTTGATTTATCTTTAGGAACACGTATTGAATAGTTATCAAGAGCGCTTCTCTTCATTTTCCTGGTTGTTGATGTCCAGCAGTCCGTTACATAGAACTCTTCAATATTGTTCATCGCCATTTCGACAAGCGGTACCTGAAGTGAGAAAGTAACATCCTCGGTAGAGCTGTTATTGCCAATCACAATTCCAGCTTTTTCTCCCTCAATAAAGCGAACATATGGTTTAACGGAAGAAGCTGGTGTTGATTCACACGGAACGTTGATTAGATTGGTTTCATACAAGTTGAAATGAAAAATATCTTTATTTGCCAAGCGGATTTGATTGATTTTGCGAAAGTCATCCACTACATCTTTGTTGGTTATCGTATCGGTCCAGTCGATCCATGAGTGAAGCATTTTTGGATTGCCTCTAATCCCCAGGTGGGTGGCATTGATAACTTCCCCCGTCATCATGATAGGTACCATGGGTGCAAACATTGAATTGTGCCCGTATAGAAACCTGCTACCTTTAATTTTAAAGCATCCTTCTCTTGGTCCGGGATTGGTTGGATCGTTAAATGCTCTTATTTTCTCTTTATTATTCTGTCCAACATTATGTCCGCTGATCTCTTTAGCCCGATAAGGATCGTTTTGTGTTGCACCTGTTCGGGGACAATTATTCTGCATATCTAATATTTCTGGAAAGCCCCTGCCTCCTCCACCTTCAATATTTCCAAAGAGATTTACGCCTTCGGGTGCAAGAACAATCTTTTTTCCTCTCTCGTTACATTTCTTTAATATTTCATTCCATACACTTCTTGGAAATGCGAAAGCCCAGGCACAATCAACACGCCACCCATCAAGACCAATATCGGTACACCACCATGCGTGAATATCAATAATGTATTGACGTGCCTCCGGATTGCTCAAATCAAACACCCGTTGATCGAATCGTATCTGATCTTCTGGTAAAAACCAATCCGGATGTTCTTCCAATATCGGGGCCTGTTTGACTACCCCATAATGATTTGTATTGCTCATTACGTACATACCTCTCTTGTGAGCCTCATTTATTAGGTTTTTCACATCATCCAATGTCCCCACATCCGGGCTTACATTGTCATATCGGATGGCATAGAGATTTGTAGACCCGGTACAGTCGTAAACGGAATAAAGGCATAGTACATTAATCCCCATTGCTTTCAGAAAATCCAGTTTTCCTGTTAGTGAATTGAACGTTCCATCGCCGTAACGATGTTTCCATTTTGATGGATCTTTATAATCAGAACAATTAAATCCCCGGACAGGTAATTCTACGATAACAGCATCACGTAGCCAGCCCGGGGCCGGATAATCCATTTCAGGAATACTTTCTGCATCAATATGGTGTCCGTATTTACTTTTAACCATAAAATCTTCCTGTCCAAAAGTATTTCCACAATAAAGTGTACAGAGAACGGATAAAAAAATAATGTGTATTGATTTCATGGTGTTTTTATTGATGAGAGTCATATGCAGGAAATGGTTTTACTTGAGCATAAAATCGCACGATCTTCATCCGATCCCATCAATGCGGTGTATCCGACAATGTTGGTAAACATTATGGCTGCGAGTCTGCGATCTTCCATTGCACTAATTCCCAGCCCCCGAGCCGGCCTGCCCCGCACTGTGCAGGGCCTTCGCATGGCCTGCGAGGGATCTCCTATTAGATAATTCTCGAATTGGAGACCTCCCGCATTCTGCGGGACGGGCCGGATCAGTGTCCGGGGATTACGTTTTTTTAAATCCCTTTCTCCTCTTGGCCTACGAAAAGTACAAGTAAGTTACAGTATAAGGCTTGTAAATGCAATGGAAGCTTGGATATACATAAATGTGTACAGCGGTCGGACTGTTAAAACTATAATTGTTAACAAAATCCTCATAATCTCTTATTTAAGAATTTAAGCAACGCATGTACTCCTAACGGTCCGACTTCTTGTACCAATTATTTATTTGATCTATTGTGAACTGGTCATTGAAATATTATATTTGCAGTCCTTTTCAACTACTCCCGGAGAGGTGGGTGAGTGGCTGAAACCAGCAGTTTGCTAAACTGCCGTACTCGTAAGGGTACCGGGGGTTCGAATCCCCCTCTCTCCGCTAGAACACTATATAACTCGCTAATCATCAGCGAGTTATATGCTTTAGGGGTGACAAGTAGGGGTGACAAATATCCAGCACTTATTTTTTGATATACGATTATTAATGACTTTTCGTTATTAATATAATTCTTAAATTATTACTAGTGAAAACTTATTTTCTTATCCTATTGCTTCACTTTTTTCCACTATTATCTTTTAGTCAAGATTCAGATCAACCTACTATCACGTTAAAAGCAGGCATTGGTGTCACAGGAAATTATGGTAAGGATTTTACTGCATACCAAGACGAGAAGAAGATGTATTATCAACCTGCTCTAAGTGGTGGTGTGGTGGTCAAGAACTTTATATATGTAGGAATGTATGCTTCAAAGTTTCAATGGTATAAAAAAGAATTACGCTCCCATGAGAGAAAAATCAATGCATTAGAATTAGGTTATCCGATTAAAGGCAAACATGTGGTTGGTATTACATTTGGAAAAGTAAAAACATGGTATCCATATGCTGGACATATATCTGCTGAATTGAACTATGAATCTAATTTATATGGAGTATTTGTTGATTATAAAATATGCAAATACCTTTCTATTCCTTTACATATATCAATATCAGAAGACCCACTTAACTTTACAAATACTTCTTGGCACATTGCAATTGGGATAACAGGTAATCTTCCTATATCCTTTTAAAAGATGAAATCAATTTCCCCATGTTTATCAGGATAGTTATACTGCCATAATTAAGGGTAAGTATATCATCCTCTTGCATTAAAATATGCAATTCTATAATTTCATGTTATGAGAGCATTTTTTCTTCTCTTCATTATTGCACTACCCATTTCGGTCTATGCCCAAAAATCATCTACTCCAACACTTACTTTAAAGGCAGGTATTGGTGTTACAGGAAATTACGGGGAGGATTTTAAAACAATCAAAGATGAAAAAAATATGTATTATCAACCTGCTCTAAGTGGTGGTGTGGTGGTTAAAAACTTTATATATGTTGGAGTGTATGCGTCAAAGTTCCAATGGTACAAGAACGGACTTCGCACCCATGAAAGAAAAATCAATGCTTTAGAGTTAGGACACCCGATTAAAGGTAAACACATTGTTGGTATCACATATGGTAACGTAAAAACATGGTATCCATGTCATGGGATGTTTCAACTTGAGATAAGTGGTGAATCTGAATTATATGGAGTATTTGTAGATTATAAATTAACCAAATACTTTTCTGTACCATTACGAATATCAACCTCAGAAGACCCTCTTCTTTCAGATACGAGCACATCTCTATCAGAAAAGTTTTGGCACATTACAATCGGAATAACAGGTAATCTTCCTATTTCCTTTTAATTGATTATTCCACTTCTATCAGGTTGATTCAGTATGATTATATCATTATTGCTTTGGGTAATTATTTCTACTTGGCATCGTTATTAATAGCGTGTATGTCTTCAAACTAAAGCGGAATAATTTAGGCTAAAGTTAAGTCATACTTTTGAACTGTTCAAAAAGTATAATTTTCTTCTTTTTAGCATTGTTTTTTGCTTCATAATATTTCTTTTCTTGAGTATTTGTTTATCTCTGCCAAAGTATACATCTGCAGGCGTTACGTTTTGCAAAGATTCATGATACCGTTCGTTATTATAATAATCCACGAACTCTTCTAAACGATATTCCAGCTCTTCTGGACTGTAATAATGTTCCAGTTTAACAACATTCTTCATCGACCGATGATACCTTTCAATCTTTCCCTGGGTTTGAGGATGGTTAGGAGCGCCACGTACATGATCCATCCCTACACTACCAAGATACGTTTTTAGATTGTTTGAAATATAACAAGAACCGTTATCTGATAATAGTCTTGGAGGGTTGTTATTTTTCAATCCTGTACGCTGTAAAGCATCTTCAATTGATTGCTCTGCATCTTTACTGGTCATGTTGCTACAAAGCTCCCAGGAGACAATATAACGACTGTAATCGTCCAATACCGTTGACAGATAATACCAGCCCCATCCAATGATTTTAAAGTAGGTGAAATCAGTTTGCCACATCTGGTTCACCCTGGTGGTTTTATCTTTAAATTCATCATCAGCTCTCATTAAAAGATGAGCTGGAGAAGTAATCAATCCCCGTTGCTTTAGAATCCTGTAAACACTGGATTCTGATATGAAAAAGCCCCTGTTATCGGTAATATGACAGGCTAATTCTCTTGGGGATAGTTCAGGGATCTCCAATGCTACTTCAACAACTTTCTGTTTATGGATATCGGGTATCTTGTTCCAATGACTGTTAATAGCTCGTTTCTTTGGAGCTAATCCATCATAGCCCTCATCCTGGTATCTACCATACCATTGATAGAAAGTACTTTTGTGGATACCAAGCTCCTTAAGGGTCCTGTTTACCCCTAACTCGCTATCTTGAACTATCTGGATGATTTCCATCTTTTCGGCTTGATTAAATCGCATATACTTCAAACGTTTAAATCTTCCCCACTCATGTTTTTTTTAAGTACACGATTCTGTAATAGCAATTCTGCTACAGCTTCTTTCAACTGGGCGTTTTCTTTTTTTAATGATTGTACCTCTGAAGTATTTGCTTCACGCAGGGTATCTCCATCGAGTCTTTTCTTTCCAGACTCCATAAAGTCTTTACTCCAACGATAATAAAGGTTTTGAGCAATCCCTTCTCTACGACATAATTCTGCAATGCTGGTTTCCCCACGCAAGCCTTCAATTACAATTCTGATTTTTTCTTCCGATGAGAACTTTCTTCGGGTTTTACGTTTGATGTCTCTAACCAAACTCTCACTTGTTTTTCTTTGAGTCATTTTAAACTGATTTTAGGTTTTGAAATGTAATAAACTATCTCTTAACCTTTACTCTAAATCAGTCCACTTTTTACTGAAGGGCTACAATCTCTCTCTTAACTTTTCATCTCTATTCTCATGATAATCTGGAATTAATTCTGCATAAACATATTTTTCCATAGCAGGTCGATCTCTAATAGTTAAGTACTTATTGGTAGACCCAGAAACAACTACAGCCGTTTGAAAAATGTCCGTATTTTGTAAGGCTTTATAGACCATCATACCACCTCTGCTATGTCCTAAAAGCCCAATTCTTGAAGTATCCGCCATTGAAACTTTTGATAAAACAGGTATTAGATTCATCACATCATTAACATCAGCACCCCCAAATTCTTCTTTTCCTTCACTACCACCGTTGCCCCTGTAATTTGATGCAATTACAACATATCCTTGTTCAGCTAAAAAGGAAAAGTATTTATTAACGTGTCTGAAATCCAGTCTTCCAAAATCCCGATTTCCTCCCCGATTATAAATGATGCAAGGATACTTGCCCTCTTCTTTTGGAGTAACCATTAAACCTGTTACAATGAGACCATCACTTTTATAGGCAATAGAATATATAGTAACATTATTTAATAATTTAAAAACATAAGCAGCATTACTAAGCCTTCCTGTCTTTGTTAATTTGTTTCTATTGTTTAATGGTTTAAAAGCAGAAGCGACTATTCCAACGGTTTTTAAAATGGAGATTTTTATTCCTCTTAGTTCAACTTTTTTTAAAATTTGATCGTTATCAAACTCACCAAATTTAGCCTTGGTTTCTTCAACGGTATTTGTTTGTAGTTCTCCATTCATATAACCAATACAGTAAAATATTGATCCTATAATCAATACAAATAGCAATATCACAATGCCAAATATTTTTAAGGATTTTCTCATTGTTTTCATTTATTTTGTTTAATTGTACGTAACAAATATGTATACACCTGATTGTGTTTATTTTTCTTTTATCTAAAACATGATATCTATTCCAATATATTATTGCAGGCATGACAGCCGTTTTTCAAGCCTCTTGACTTCCTACAGTTTAATTTTTAGGTTATCCACCTGAGATACTCATATCTGGAGTGTTGTAAGAATCAACAATATAAATATACTTTCAATTCAAAAATTATTATTTGGCAGAAGTATGCCCGTGTATTACTATCCATCTATTATTGATTTTCTGCATGAGATAAGTGGCGGCGACACTTACTGATATTGTTCCTTCTTCACTGGGGAGATTATTTATAGTTCCTATGGCAGAAACCATTGCCATATCTGTCGTATACACATTCACTTTTATTTGATCAACAGTCATAGTGAATGATTGGTTTTCGGGATTCGAATGGGCGGCAGATCGAATTTTGTATAAATCATCCCATCCCTGCAGGATTATACCATTTCTAACGAATGCAAAATTTTCATTGTTCCAATAGTATTCCATCATACTATTGACATCATGATCATTAACTGTTGCAATTATGTCATTGAATGCATTCTTGACACTTTCTTCAATCTCTGATTTTTTAATATCTGTTAATACAGACTCACTTTTTTGACATCCATATAGTGCCAATATTGAAATTACGATGATAAGGATTGGGCTAATTAGAATTTTCATGACAAAAGAACTTGGTCTATGAATTTCATAACAATAATAATCTGGAAATCGTTCCAGATAAGTTTAATCAACTCACATTTTAATTTATGATATTTTAATCAACGAGATGAGGTGTTTAAGCCTTCCCGTGCAACATAAGCAATCCAACATTTCAGTCAGTTTAATTCCCTCCCTAATCCCCTGATATTCAGGCACATTCAAAACACCCATGCAACAATAGATAAGAATACGAATAAAAGAAGACAAGAAAATATGGTTTGGGTTTCTTTCTCTCTGTCTTGGTTGAGGGAGAGGAAGGAAAGGGAAAAGGAAAAGGGAAAAAAATAGAATCTCGATCGCCTGAATCTTTGAAGTCACCAAGGTTGTGATCTGTGTGAACGGAGGGTCAGGGTAAGAGTCATCAGAAGCCCCTGGTCATCGGATTCCTAAAACTGATTTTTATGAAGGGATGGGGATCAATTTTGTTAAAAGTAAGGATCATTAATTTTTCGCTACCAGTCTAATGATAACCGGAGTCTGTCCAACCAATACATGCGGCATGATCAGCTGGTTTTTGTCATTCAATTGATAATCTATATCTTCCAACACGTTGTAGTTGAACAGGGAAACCTGAACCGGATACTTAAATTTTTGGGTTGGTAAGGTAATCGATATCTCCTGTTCATTATCGTCGTTGTTCCACATAACAAGCAGACACTCATAATTATTTCGCTTATATACTTTTGCGAAATCAACATGCTCATCTATATCCATCGCAAACGGCGCAGGTTTTGTTTTGCTTTTGCTTTTGCTGTAAAAGATATGTGAAATCGTTTGAAAGGAATACCATGCCGGATAATGTTTAAATGTCAGATTTTCATATGCATCCAGCACCAAATCCATAAATCCCATCATTCCATACCAATGCGGTGCAAAGGTACTGTCAGCCAACTGCCACTGCCGCACCACAATGTAATAAGGTGTAACATCCCACTCCGCATCAAACCCGCGAAACATAACTTTGGCAACCTCTATACCCTGCTCCTCATCTTCATAAACGCCTTTAACATTTGTCGGATAGAAATTTGTGTTTTTCGCTTTCAGATACCCAACACCGTTGGAATAAAACTTGAAATCTGGTCCAAACTCTTTCCCCTTGTTAACAAAACTCTGTATATCTTTTTCAGGTTTATTTCCAATATTTGCAGCAACGCCATCTGCATAATCAGCGTAACCCAGTTGGAACAAACTATGTAAATATTCCCAATCCAGCCCCCCCATTCCAAACATGGACACGTTGACATCCGGATCAATTGATTTTATAATATTTGAAAGTTGAGTAAATACCTGCATATAAATCTCTGGAGTCCATTTTTTTTCTGTGTCAGTGTAAAGTAGCCGGGTTTCACCCACGTTGCCTGTTGGACCTTCCCAGCGATAAAGATTCAGCTCATCGCCCAGCACATAATAATCGACTAATCCTTTGCCCCGGGTAGCAACCTGCTTAACCCATTCTTTATATTCATCAAGCCGGTTATCGGGATTATTTGGATGCAAATCCCATCCGCTTCCCTCAAGCCCGTTAATGGTATGATCACCTCTTTATTATTTTCCTACAACTTCCCAACTCTTCAACCATAATAATATATTGCCCATTTGGAATTGGTGATAAATTAATCTCCAAATCATTGCTGATGATATTTGTTTTATAAACACTGGAACTGCTATATTTTATCGGACATTTAGTTAAGCCAAATTTCTTAACTTATAGATATGATATATGAAGTGAATG
>JBHOSY010000061.1:0-21757 GCA_042584165.1 Bacteroidota bacterium
TTTCAGTTCATCGAATAAGTACTCAGCCTGGGAATTGCTGGCAACCTCAGCAAGTAAAGTCCAGAAAGCAGCAACTGTTTTAATTGGAATTTTTTCATCATCAATGGTAAGATCATAATAGAAGCCATCCTGTTTACTCCACATTTGATCATTTATCAATTTTGTTAACTCCTCTGCATCATTACTATACTTTTCTACCTCCATTGGTCTTCCAATAATATCAGCTATGGTGCTCATACATTTTGCAAAGAGTACCATTTCAGCAGAGATGTCTATCCCACAACCCCCATCCACCAGAAAATCATTGCGTGGGGAATTATCCATACTTGCCCAATCGGTGATATACAAACCGTTGCCCTGACGAAGGTATCTCTGGAACACTTCATAATATTTTACCAATGAATCCCAAATTCCCACTAACCTTTCAACATCACCTGTCATCCGGTAACTTTCTAACTCTACCCAGGCTGCAATTGGGTGATTCAACGCATCAAGTGTTAATACAGGTTTGGGAGCAGGGACATCTCTACCTTTGTATTTTACATCCCAGGTTATTCCTCCACGGTAAAGTGGTCCCCAGCGACTGAACAGGTTTTTGTCTTCACTATTTGTCCATTCTTCATAATCAACTCCTGTTTCACGGTTGATTTGCCGGCAAATTTCTCCATCGGGATGTTGCTTAATGTAGAAATTATCCATGGATTGGATCCCCGGGACATAAGGATGCGCATAATTACAGAACATAGTCATAAAGCCAGTATCCCAGAAAAATATATCATTACTATGTGTAAATGCTGCATCAACATAATTTGATACAAAGCCGCTTCCTGGTGGTGGCTCATAAAAATTGTTAAAAGCAATCTCCCATGCTTTCCAGTAGCAGTCTATAAACGATTGGTTTTCATCATAAACTGGATCAGGGAGATTTGGCCTGGTCTCATCAAATGCTGGCAATTTCTGCAATCCCCGCTCAAAAGGCGTAAAATACATGTCCCTTTCCTGCGTATTGCAATGTGGGAAAAGGCTCAACACGATTGGTACAAAGACAATGATCGCAATAGTCCTAAAAAATTGTTGTAACATGATCTGAAAAAATGATAATTAAAAAAATACCTATACAAATATACGTATCAAAAGCTTATCTATCGGAATTCAATACTAACAGGTTGTTTTACAAGTAAGTCATATTTTCAGCATAATTACTCTCTGAATTCTGAAAAAAGATCCGTACTCAAATACCGCTCTCCAGTGCTTGGGATAATTGCAACAATCAACTTCCCTTTATTTTCTTCCCTGCTTCCAACCTCAATCGCTGCCTTCACTGCTGCTCCTGATGAGATTCCAGCCAGTATACCCTCCATTTGCATCAGTTTTTTTGCTGTATTGATGGCATCCGTACTTTCTACCTGAATAACTTCATCTATAATCCCTGTATTCAGAATTTCAGGGATAAATCCAGCACCTATCCCCTGGATTTTATGAGGTCCCGGACCACCACCGGAAATCACAGGTGATTCAACAGGTTCAACTGCAACGGTTTTGAAACCAGGTTTCCTGTTTTTAATAACCTCGGATACGCCTGTTATCGTTCCACCGGTTCCTACTCCCGATACTAAAATATCTACTTTGCCATCTGTATCATTCCATATCTCTTCTGCGGTCGTCTTTCTATGGATTTCAGGATTGGCAGGATTTTCGAACTGCTGTGGAATGAAATAATTATCACCAGAAGCAGAAAGTTCCAAAGCTTTATTTATTGCTCCTTTCATCCCTTCGGAACCTGGAGTGAGAATTAATTCAGCTCCCAGTGCTTTTAATAGTGATCTCCGCTCAAGACTCATTGTTTCAGGCATTGTCAGCAATAACTTATATCCTTTCACGGCACATACGAAGGCAAGGGCAATACCAGTATTTCCAGAGGTGGGTTCAAGTATAATAGTGCTGCCTTTATTTATTTTACCAGCCTTTTCAGCAGCATCGATCATACTGAATCCAATTCTGTCTTTTACAGATCCCAGGGGATTAAAAAACTCCAGTTTCAGCACAATATCAGCATGACAATCAGTTGCCATCCCGTTAAGTCTAACAAGAGGAGTATTCCCAATAAGTTCAGTGATGTTGTTTGCAATTTTCATGGTACTACAGGTTAATGGTTGTAACAATATAACATGTGTTCCATACTAATTGTTACACAAATGATCTTAATGAGGGAACAAAGGAAGAAAATGAAAATGCAATTCGATTTCCGTATTTATATGCCCGTTAAAGTTCCTTGATATATATATTGGCAAATTCCACAGGAAAATCTGGGATTTGAAGACCTATGGATCCTTTTTCAGGCAAATTTTTAATAGTTGCGTTTCTTACTACCTCTTTACTATTCAAGGCTACTGATATCTTTTGCCCTATGATAGTTATTTCAAAACGATTCCAACTACCAGCGTCATTGTCAGCATTCAATATTGGCGTAGTAATTCTTCTTATCCCAGTTTCAAAAACACCTTCTTCACGATAACCCGATATACCTCCTGATCCTTCAGGCCAACTGGTAATCATTATTGCAATATCATTAGATCCATGAATAATTATTCCTCCCTCACCAGAATACCTGATCGGTACTGTAATCTTTTCGCCATTTCTATCCTCAGCTTGTCTCCCATCTGGCATAATAACCGGTACTGATTTGGCAACAGGCTCTCCTGTTAATCTCCAATCAATAATAAGTTTGAAGTTCTCAAATTCCTTTTTTGTCCACAAATTTCTACCTGATACGTCCTTTATGTTTCCTTCATTAACAAGCTTCCAGTTGTCTGCCTTCCATGATCCATCCCCTGGATCTAATTTCCATCCGCGCAAATCCAGGCCATTGTATAAAGATTTGAAATCCCGGTCTTTCATAGCAGTATTCTCTTGAAGAGGTGATGTCCCAGGCAGTTTTTTTATCCTGATATTCCGGAAATGTGTTTCACTTCCTTCCGATTCAAGACAGATGTATCCCTTCCTCGGATTCACATGGAATGCCCGGGAAACAACTTCTCCGTTAACTGCCAATGTCAACATGCCATCCCGGCTCTCAACCCGGTAAAGGTTCCATTCCCCTGCCGGATTGGCCCTTTCCTGAGAAGGGAACGTACGCATCCATCCTATTCTATCGAACGGATCTTCGTTGTCTCTAGTCATCCGGGCACCATGGATCGCAAACACATCGCCATGGTTGCCATCCATGATCTGGCATTCAACTGACCTTGAAAAGGGCTTCCCGGGTGCAGTGATATCATCTGAATGAATGAACAATCCGGCATTTCCTCCTTCATTAAGATGCATCCATTCAAGTTCAAGGATGAAATTCTCGTACTGCCTGTCAGTCCGGAGTATACCCGTCGGGATACCGGAACATATGATTAATCCATCTCTAATTGTCCATGTTTCAGGGGCACAGTTAACATTAACCCAGCCATCCAGGTTTTCACCGTTAAATAATGATATGAATTCATCTTCGGCACTGGTTTCGAAATTGCAGTCTGATAACAAAACTGACAGAAAAAGTATCGCAGTGATCTTTTGAACATTTGATAACATAATGAAGTGGATTATATTTTGCCACAAATGCATTAAGGCACTCAGGAATCAATAAGATTAATATAATACCGTTTGTCCGGGAACAGCGGCAGGTCTTCGTATCATATCCCCGAATTCCATTTTATCGGGACTAAGATCCAATTTCGATTCATTTAATGCCCAATCCCATTCAACCTTTTTACCTGTATAGGCACTCATTCGTCCCAGAATGGCAGTCATAGTACTATCTGCTATCTGTTGTCCTTCATTCAGTCCTTTACTTCCTCTAATACTTTCGATCATTTCCTTATATTGAAGGACTGAAGGATTTGGAGATTCTCCTGTAAATTCAAAAGGATTACTGCCCGATATTGTCCCTTTTCTGAAATCAAGAATTGCTGAGCCCTTTGTTCCGGAGACACGCTGATTACTTCTGAAAGCAAAATTATCGATCTGGGTTCCCATATATTCTACACGAACATCATTAGGATACTCAAATTCTACAGATATGTGGTCATAAATATTCCCATATTCCAATCCAGTTCTGGCCTGTCGTCCTCCTACCCCGATACAGTTAACAGGATGTGAGTTCATAATCCAGTTCATTACATCCAGGTTGTGCACGTGCATTTCAACAACAAAATCGCCAGACAACCATGTCCAGAGAAGCCATCTCCGTATCTGGTATTCCATTTCGGACCATTCACTTTTCTTAACTTTTTCGGCAGATCTCCAATTTCGCATAGCACTTCCGGCCCTGTGGCATTGTCCTCCAACAATTTCTCCGATTGCTCCATCGTGAATTCTTTTTATAGTTTCCCTGTTGGATTTCAAACGACGCATCTGGGTGCCGGCTACGATCGTCAATCCTTTTTGCTCGGCAATTTTAGCACTTTCCAAAACAGACCGAATCCCTGCCGGATCAACTGCCACAGGTTTTTCCATAAACACATGTTTTCCGGCCTCAACAGCGGCTTTTAAATGCCTTGGTCTAAATTGTGGCGGGCAGGTTAAGATCACCATATCTACACCACTATCAATTACTTTTTGATAGGCATCAAATCCAACAAAGGTTGTATCAGGAGTGACCTTATAAATATCCTTAACTGAAAGATTCCGTTTTTCAAGATTATCTTTAATTCGTTCAGGAGCTTCATCAATGTGATCCTGGAATAAATCTCCGATTGCCACTAATTCAATGCCTTTCGATGACTCAGCACAATCGATGATTCCTGCACCTGTTCCCCGTCCGCCACATCCGATCAATCCTACTCGTATTTTATCGGAACCCTGGGCGTAGACCATTGGATTTCCTGCCAACAGGGTAATAGCCCCTGCTTGAGCTGATTTTTTAATGAAGTTTCTGCGTGATACTTTATTTACTCGGGTTTGTATTGAAAAGTCCATAAAAATTCAGATTAGTTACAAGATATTGAAAAATAAATGTTGATAATAAAGTATAAAGAAAGGTATAATTTAACAAAATTCAATTTACCTGGAATGAATTCTATTTATAATCATTTTCAAATACTCAATAAGCAATAGAGTATTGATTCATCATGTCCTTTTACTTTATATTTAATTTAAGCTGAAAGGATTTGGTATCTTCACCAGATCCTCTATTACTTTCCCTTCGTACTCAAATCGAGCTAGCGTGTAGACATTACCAAGAGGACCAATGGCAATCGAATTCACATAGGTAGGTCTATCTCCATTCTCATAAAAAACAGGGCCATGATCTTTATATTCCCTTCTTTTAATATTATACGTCACCAGATGCAGATTCTCCAATCCTCTGGCCGCACCCATTGCTATTTCATCCACGCCTTTCACACGTTTGCCATCAATATAAATGGGGCCTCCTGTTAAATAATACAGAGTTTCCCCGTCAGGGCCAAGTTGAAAACCCAGGTAGCCATAACTAAACTGGTCGAACATACCGCTACGTTTCGATGGTTCTGATGTAATCCGGTCAACAATCTGGATTTCAGGTATTTTCGGATCAAACCGGAACAAATAACCCGAATTTCCGTGAACTCCATAGGCAACCCCCTCAGGGGCATACCAGACAATCGATCGCCAGTTGTAACCCATACTCCCCGGCCCTTTTGAATCATACTTACCAAAATAATCCATTCTTAAATCAACACCTTCTATTTTATCAATAGTTTCGGAATTCGGGCTATAGGCAAAAATATCACCTTCCGACGTCGAAAAATATACCGATCCATCCCTTTGATCAACAAACATGGAACGGCAAAGGACCCGATAGTCATCGCCAGGGATACCGGTCTCTCCGTTGGCCGAAACCTGACCGATATTTCTCAACTTCCCGGTTTTTATATCATAATGAATAAAATACCCTTTTGGCCAGGTGATGCCATAGATTTGCATCCGTTCCCGATCCATTTCCATTGTGAGAATGCCTTCCCCTTCAGGAGCAATGACCAAATCCTCAAAATCTCCTGATGACAGATTATAAGACAGGATATGTCCTCCCGGATAATGTTTGGATCCTTTCGCAGCATCTTCAGGAAGACGTTCCATTCCATCAATCATTTCATAGTAACCAAGGTGTGTTGCGAAGAATAATTTACCCTGGCTTTCGTAAAACCTGACATGGCTTTTTCCCTGGGGGATAGCTCCCTTTCCTTTTTCTCCACATATTTCTGTCAGGTCCGCCACAAATTCAGTTTCGTCTTTCCGGGGATCGTAAACATACATTTTCCCACCTGTGTCAATCGATTGTGAGGAAAGCACATAATATATCCTGCCATCGCTTGCATCTGAAATTGCGTTATATGTATCATGGGCCAAAGGAAAGCCAGAGTAATATGGAATAGCTATTAGTCCCTCGTTCTCGACTCTTGATTGGTCCCCAAGAGTTGCTTTTTCTGTTTCGTGTTGACAGCTTATTATAGTCCGGGTTGACAATAAAACAAAAATTAAATAATCGTATACCTTCATGATATATAAATCGTATGTTTAATCTTTAAGGATTACTCTTTCAATAATGTCCGAATGGCATGTATTATTACTGATGCAGCTTCGGGTGCTACTCCTGAGGCTGAACCTGTTTCATAACCTCCCTGTACATATGCATCTGCTGTACCAATGTAACCTGGCGCATAATCCCCATACCCGGCAACAGCTACAAATAAATCCGGGTTTACTGCTTTCGCTTCAAGCTGGAATTTTACAAAGGGCTCTCCGGGCAAATGCAGGATTCGAGCCTGTCCTATTTTTAAGCAGGTTATATTAAGCTGTTTTCCATCTGACCACCTTTGAAGCCAGGCTACTTTCGTAAGACTACTTGTATGAGCAACCAGATCTTCTTTCTCTAGCTCTGTGCCTATTTCTTTAAGTTCTTCTGAAGGAGGCAAATTTACAGGTTCAATCGCCCATGCTACAGACCTGGCATTTACTGGTTCGCGCTGGGTTACTTCCCACGCACGTTTCATGCCGTCGGCCAGACGTTCTGCAAGAACAAGGCGGTTCTCGTGGGAACCATCATTGTATTTTCCTGCACCAAGATCAGCACCGGCTCCGCTAAAATGGATATGAAGGGCTTCCGGAACTGCAAGTTGGCGAAGAAAACGCGCTACACCCGGATAATCAGGATTTGCAATGCCCGTCCTGTAATAACTCTGGGGATGCACGGCATAATAGCTTAATACGGCAACTGGTTTTTCGCTATTCCAGAAGCTTATCAGTGAAACCATTGGATCGATCAATCCTTCGGGTTCTGCCCGTAAACCCGGATCTGTACAGGTAGTCCAGCGAGTCACCCGGACATGCCCATCCACATCAAGTATCCGCCGGTTTGAAGCCACTTTGTAAACAGGTGCCTGGCCAAGCCCAACGTGTGTTACCTTTTGGGTGTTTTCAAGTGAAATCCGGATCGCATTTTGTAACCGTTGGATGACCTCTCGTGCAAAGGTACCTTCGAATCGTAGTGGCTCAAGACCTGCTTTTTTGAGTATTTTTTCGGCTGAAAAATCACACACCGGTGCATCATGCTGGTGTACCGTATGAACCGCAACCCTCTCAGGACTGGTACCCGCTGCATCAGCAATAGCTTTACAGAAGGCATCCTGCCCTTCGTTTGCGATCCCTATCCAGTCAAAGGCACATAAGACTATAGGTTTCCCGGCACCAAAAAGGACAATCCCTTTGGCCCGTAAACTCATGTCCCATGAATTCTTCATAGTGTCATAAGCCAGAAGGCTGCCGACAGGTGGAGTAACATCAATGTCGAAGGTTGCCAGTCTAAGTTCACCAGACTCAGACCTTTGGAGATTATCGCCACACTCAGCTTGTATATGGACTGGAGAAAAAGTCATATAGAATATGACCAGGATATTAAATAAAAAACCAAGCCTCATTTTCTTATAATTCAAATTATACATTTTTTAATTGATCCCTGTTTTCGTAAACTTTCATAATACCATTAATAACATCATCCATGTCATCTTTCGTTCCAAGCAATGGCCCTGATGCCCATATCATTACCATATCTTCGCAAACCTGATCGCAATTCGGGCAGGCCAATTCTTCACGATATTGACGTAACCTTTCCGGAGAATGCATTTTTTGATACATCTTTTGGCTTAAAATAGTATCGACCCAGGGTTCTTTATGTAAACCGTTCTTTAAATATCCACTCAGGTTTATCCCCTCTGCACTAAGAACCTTTAAAAATGTATCACGATCCACATCATTAAAATGCTCCTTTTTATAACTCATGGGGAAAAGATAGAATGATCCACTCTCAGTTCCGGGATATAATTTTTGTGGTACCACGCCGGGAAATCCTTTTAGTTTTGAATAGAGGTAATTTGCGTTCTCGTTCCGCTTTTCAAAACGTTCTTTCACACCCTCCATTTGCCCCAAAAGAATGGCGGCTTCGAATTCATTCATCCGGTATTTTGGCCCAATTCTTTCTGTACGTCCTGCCCGTGAAGTTCCATGGTTCTGTACGGTGAAGCATTTATCCATTAATTCCTCATCATCTCCAATGATTGCCCCTCCTTCCCCACATGCAAGTGTTTTACTTGTTTGGAAACTGAAACATCCCAGGTCACCAATATTGCCTAAAATTTTTCCACGATGCCTGGCAAGATGTGTCTGACATGCATCCTCGATCACCAATAAATTGTGTTTTTTGGCAATGGACATGATCCTGTCAACATCAAGAGGCTGTCCCATCATATGAACAGGCATGATGGCCCTGGTATTTTCACTTATCCGTTTTTCGACATCATCGGGGTCCATTTGAAAAGAATCCCTATCCAGGTCTGCTAAAACCGGAAGCGCACGGCTTGATAAAATTGAAGCGATAGTCCCCGGATCAGTATATGGGGAAGTAATGACCTCATCTCCCGGGCCAATACCAAGAGCTTCCACCGATGTATGCAGGGCCTGTGTTCCAGACCCGACACACACACAATACTTAGCTTCCATCAACTCAGCAAAAGCCTTTTCAAAAGTAGGAACCGTGCCATTTTTTGACTGGATACGGCACCAGATCCCACTGCGGGTAGTCTCGACAACCGAATCAACAATTTTTTCATCAACATATGGCCATTTCGGCCAACTCTTGTCGCTACGTACCGGTTGTCCGCCAAGAATAGCAAGTTTCCCTTTTGAGTTGCTACTGTTACAACCGAAAGGGATCGTACTCAATGCCACTGCTCCAAGGGAGCCTGTCGATGCAGTTTCGATAAATCTACGACGACTAATGTTTCTTCTGACCATCCTTATAAATTTTTAAGTATTAAACGAAATTTTAAATATTCGTATATCTATTAATCCAACACAAATAGTTCCGAAGCACCTGCAAAAACAAAAAATCCAGCAACCATCGTTGCTGCTCCTGCCTGGGTGGTTTTCCTGGTAAGATCTTATCACGTCAGATTATCTATATTGGATTCTTTATGTTTTCAAATAAAAAGCAGGTAAGTATTTATTGCATTTCAAGTTATATATTAGGCAATATTTACATCATAAACAACTCAGGGATATATCTAAACAGCATAATCTAATTTCATCATTTCCCAGTTCAAAATGGTTATTATATAATTATTCGAAATAACTTTCAACTTTTGAATTATTTAGGGAACTTGAATAGGATTACAGACAGGTAATCCTGAAATAGGCACGCATTTTTTAGGGTATGGGATTTCCAATTTTTCATTAAAAATATTATCATGTCCAGATTAAATCTTTTACTTCTCTTCGCACTCATTCTTGGGATCATAGTTACAGGATGTAATACACAGACTCAAGAGTTAAAATGGCAAATCAACGACCTCGAATACCTGGAGGCCCCGGGGCTCAACATCCTGGTTTTTCACAATTCATATCCGGTCGGCAAACAAGGTGGAATTGAGATCATTCAACATGGAGACCGGATAGCTACAAATGGCTATATCACTGTTGACCTGCCCGCTGGACAGAGTTTTCCGAGACCTGACCTGGCAGAACGCACTGTGTCATCTGAAAAAGAAGAAATCAGTGCGAAAGTCAGTGTTCCTGAGTTTGATTTCGACTATACTATCAGGGTATGGCCTGAGAATGGGTCCATCCATATGGCCATTGACCTTGAAAAGTCAATCCCCGAGGAATGGGAGGGCCGGACAACATTTGACATGTTACTCTATCCGGTTCCATACCGTGGGAAAACTTTTCAACTTGGGGGGACTTTCGGGGTGTTCCCGTTTGAGGCCCTCGGTCCGAAAGTTAAGCGCGATGACGGGGAACTGATTTTTGCTCCCATGGCAACTGGATCTAAATTGATGATTGCCCCGGAAGATCCAAAATATAAGATGGAAATTGAGCAATTAAACGGGGAATTGGCCCTGGTGGATGGCCGTAATGGGAGTCATGGGGGATGGTTTATTTTACAGTCCACTATTAAACCGGGCGTTACCAAAGGCGCAGTTGAATGGATCATTAAACCTAATGCAATACCCGGATGGGAACGTGATCCTATGATCAGTATTTCCCAGGTGGGATATCATTCAGATCAGGTAAAACAAGCCATTATTGAACTCGATTCCAGGACAACACAATTTGAGATGGCAACACTGCAACGTGTAAATAATGATGGCATCATCGAAGACATACATTCTGAGATGCCTGAAAAATGGGGGAAGTTTCTGAGATATGAGTATGTAATCTATGATTTTACGTCATTTAAAGATCCTGGTTTATACAGGGTTAAATACGGTAACTCTATATCAGATCCATTCAGTATAAGCCCCGATATATATAAACAGAATGTATGGCAACCAACGCTGGAAATATATTTCCCGGTTCAGATGTGTCATATGAGAATCAGGGACCGATCCAGGGTATGGCATGGAGCATGTCACCTTGATGATGCTCTGCAAGCGCCTGTCAGTATTGAGCATACTGATGGATATAGATCATATGCTGAAACCGAAACACAATATAAACCATTAACACATGTCCCAGGTCTTAATCGGGGTGGCTGGCACGATGCGGGAGATAATGACCTTGCAGCAGGCTCTCAAGCTTCAACTACGCTTTACCTTGCTTTGGCTGCGGAAGACTTTGGAATGAATGTGGACCAGACAACCGTCATCCAGGAAGAAAAATTTGTTGAACTCCGAAGGCCAGACGGAATTCCTGATCTGGAACAGCAAATCGAACATGGTGTCTTGAACCTGCTTAGTGGGTATAGAGTATCAGGACATAGTTTTGCTGGTATTATCGCAACCAGGCAGGGCCGTGCATTCCTTGGTGATCTGGCATCACTTACTGATCATTTATTCTATGATGCCTCTTTGAAACCAGATGAGATCAGGGGTAACTGGTCCGGTATACCTGATGACAGATGGGTATTTACAAACCGGGATACCGGATTGGAGTACCAGGTTGCATCAGCGCTTGCTGCTGCCAGTCGAATATTACGAGGATACAATGATGCACTTGCTGATGAGTGCCTGGAAACTGCGATAAAAGCGTGGAGATATGAACAAAATCATGAACCGGTAAAAAAACCAAATGCTTATGTTCCAAGGAACCAGGAAATGCATGAAATTATTGCAACCTCAGAATTGTTATTTACTACTGGGAATGATGAATTTAAAGATGCCCTGATTGGTATGTTATCAAAAATTGAGGAACAAATTGACAATGCTGGCTGGGCCGTTACCAGGGTATGGGATAAAATTGACAATGAAGATTTTAAGAACTCAGTAAAAACAGCCCTGGAAGGTTATAAAAATAACCTGGATAAAGATCTGAAAGAAAATCCTTACGGCGTTCCATGGAATCCCAGGGTTTGGGGTATAGGATGGAGTATACAGCAATATGCACTTCAACAATATTACCTTAATCAAGCATTTCCTGAAATGTTCGACCGGGAAAATGTAATCAGGGTAGTAAACTATGTCTTAGGATGTCATCCGGGTTCAAATACCTCCCTGGTATCAGGCGTCGGTGCGCACTCCCTAACTGTAGCCTATGGGTTTAACATGCACTGGTGGTCTTACATTCCTGGTGGAATGGCGTCCGGTACGGCTCTTGTCAAACCCGATCTCCCTGAGTTGAAGGAACCTTTCCCTTTCCTCTGGCAACAGACCGAATATGTTATGCCGGGAGCAGCATCGTATATTTTCTGCGTTCTGGCTGCAGATAATCTGTTAAATCAATAAATCTCATACTTTTCTCAACCAAATAAATTTCTGAAAATGGCTAATCGATTAAATCTATTTCAAGTTGCCCTGATGGTGTTTTCTATAATCCTGGCAGGATGTACCCCTCAACCTCCAGAACAGAGTTGGACAATTAATGACCAGGAATATCTGGAAACTCAGGGTATCTCCGTTCTGGCCTTTCATAATTTTTATTCAGGTGGTAAACAGGGAGGGATAGAAATCATACAGCATGGAGAGCGCATCGCTACCAATGGTTGTATACGTATGGAACGCGTTGATGGGCGACGTTTCGGTTATCCGGAACAGGCAACTCGTGAAATAGATCAGGAAAACCTGACAATAAAATCCACGGTGAATTATGAAGATTTCGATTTTAAATATTCTGTAAGGATATGGCCCGAAGGAAATGAAATCCGCCTGGCTGTTGACCTGGATAAACCAATACCTGCGGAATGGGAAGATAAGCTGAGTTTTGCTTTAGAGTTCTATCCGGTTTCATTTTTTGGAAAATCTTTTCGATTTGGAGAATTCTTTGGCACTATTCCACGACAGGCAAATGGGCCTAAAGTAAAGAACGAAGAAGGAAATTTTGAATCACCTCCTTTAGGTAGGGGAAGAGTATTGACTTTAGCAGGAGAAGATCCAGTTAGAAAGATTGTGATTGAAAATTTAAAAGGAGAATTGGAACTGATCGATTCTCGTAACTATTCTTATGGAGGATGGTTCTGGGTAAGTTCCACAATCCCTACCGGTGTGACAGATAATGCTTTAGAGTGGGTGATACAGCCCAATGTAATTCCTGGTTGGACCCGTGATCCGATGATCGCTGTTTCCCAGGTTGGCTATCATCCTGAGCAGGTAAAAGAGGCAGTGATCGAACTTGATCCGATAACCGATAAGTTAGATAAAGCCAGACTAATGAAATTAGTGGATGAAAATGATCTTGAAGAGGTAATATCAGCAATTCCCAATAAATGGGGCAAATTTTTATGTTATGATTATGCCATATTTGATTTTTCTTTAATCAAGGATCCAGGCATGTATCTTGTGAACTATGGTGATCAGTATTCTAATCCATTTATGATCAGCACGGAAGCATATAAACGAAACGTCTGGCAGCCAACCCTGGAGGGATATTTCCCTATTCAAATGTGTCACGTTGCTGTGAATGAAGACAGGGTTATCTGGCATGGTGCCTGCCATCTGGATGATGCGCTTCAGGCTCCCCTGGCTATAGAACATACAGATAGTTATCGTCAATTTGCTGAGGCGGAAACTAATTATCCTCCATTAACAACAGTTCCCTTTTTGAATGAGGGAGGATGGCATGATGCTGGAGACGATGATCTGGCTGCAGGTTCACAGGCAGCCACAACACATTACCTGGTTCTATCTTATGAAATTAGTGACGAAAAGTTTGACCAGACTTATGTCAATTATGAAGATAAGCTGGTGGAGATGCATCAACCTGATGGGATCCCTGATTTTTTACAGCAAATCAAGCACGGTGCCATAAACCTATTATCAGGTTATAAGGCAGCAGAACATAGCTTTGCAGGTATTATAGCAACCCGTGAAGGTCGCAATATCAAAGGTGACTGGGCTTCTCAGACGGACCAGTTATTTTATGATTCAAAACTTGGCCCAAAACAAAAGACGATGACGCACTCAGGTGTCCCGGATGACCGGTGGGTATTTACCAATAGAGATACGGGTTTGGAATATAAGGTCGCAGCCGCTCTTGCTGCAGCCAGTCGTTCACTGCGTGGATTTGATGATGACCTGGCAGACGAATGCCTGGAAACCGCCATAAAAGTATGGGATTATGAACATTCTAACGATCCGGTATTAAAACGTAATGCTTATGTGCCACGTAATACAAAACTGGAGGAAATCCTGGCAACAGTCGAACTTTTATATACAACCGAGGACAATCAATATGCTTCACATCTGGTAAGTCTTCTACCTTCGATTCAGGAAAATATGGACCGAACTGCAGGAAGTGTTGCCAGGGTTGTGGATATGATTGAAGATGATGAATTTAAAGACAAATATAATGATGCTCTTCAATCTTATAGCTTAAGACTTGATTCCATTCTAACTACAAATCCATTTGGTATTCCATGGAATCCCAGGATATGGGGTGAAGGTTGGAGGATACAGACATATGCTCTTTACAATTATCCCCTGGTGCAGGGGTATCCGGATCTCTTTGATAGAGAAATTATATTCCGGGTAGTTAATTATGTGTTAGGATGCCATCCTGGTTCAAATACCTCATTGGTCTCCGGAGTAGGTTCTCATTCGATTACTTCAGCATTTGGTGTCTATAGGCATATGTGGTATTATATACCGGGTGGAATGGTTTCAGGAACAGCCCTTGTAAGACCGGATTTTCCGGAATTGAAGGAGGATTTCCCGTTTCTCTGGCAACAATCTGAATATGTCATGCACGGGGCGGGATCCTACATATTCTGCGTACTGGCGACTGATAAGTTATTAAATCAATAAGTGTTTACCTAAATATTGTGAACCTAAAAATCTCTTAATATGTTACTGCGTTCAAAATTGGATCTGGGTATCTTGATACTATTGTCAGTAATCATCATAGGTTGTGAACCTCAGCAATCTGAACAGAAATGGACAATCAACGAGGAGGATTATCTGGAAACACAGGGATTATCCATACTGGTCTTTCATAATTTTTATCCTGGGGGAAAACAGGGAGGTGTCGAAATTATACAGCACGGTGAGCGGATCGCAACCAACGGTTTTATTCGGTTACAACGTGTTGAAGGCCAACGGTTCAGTTATCCGGAACGGGCAAATCGTATTGTAAACCAGGAAAACCAACAGATAAAAGCCATCGTGAATTATGAAGATTTAGACTTTTCTTATACGATCAGGATCTGGCCGGAAGATGAAGAAATACGACTGGCTGTTGATCTGGATAAACCAATACCTGCAGAATGGGAAGATAAGCTCAGTTTTGCGTTGGAATTTTTTCCACCATTATATTATGGAAAATCTTTTCAGATTGGCGAATCCATTGGAATCATACCCCGGCAGGCAAATGGCCCCAAAATAGAGAATGAAGATGGAAATCTTGAACCATCCTCTATGGGTCGCGGCAAGATAATAACACTGGCAGGAGAAGATCCATACAGACAGGTGACAATAGAAAATATGAAAGGAGAACTAATCCTGCTAGATGAACGCAATACCACCACCAGGGGATGGATTTGGGTGAAGTCAACAATCCCTGTTGGTGTTACTGACAATGCTGTGGAATGGAAAATAAAACCAAATGTGGTTCCAGGATGGACGAGAGACCCAATGATCGCTGTTTCCCAGGTAGGTTATCATCCCAATCAGGCAAAGCAGGCAATTATTGAACTAGAGCCCGCGACCGAACAGTTAACTACTGCTCGATTGCTGAAAGTTACAGGTGAAAAAGATCTTGAAGAGGTAATTTCGGACATACCTGAAAAATGGGGAAAATTCCTGTGTTATAATTATGCCGTATTTGATTTTTCTTCTATTACAAAGACCGGTATGTATGTAGTAAATTATGGCACACAGTTCTCCAATCCTTTCCAGATCAGCAAGGAGGTGTTCAAAAAAAATGTCTGGCAACCTACACTCGAAGGGTTTTTCCCAGTACAGATGTGTCATGTAAAAGTGCGGGAACGTTCTGCAATCTGGCATGGTGCTTGCCACCTGGATGATGCACTTCAGGCTCCATTAGCAATTGAGCATATTGACGGATACAGACAATACGAAGAAGCGGAAACAAGGTATTCATCACTTACACCGGTACCTTTTTTGAACCAGGGAGGCTGGCATGACGCCGGTGATGATGACCTGGCTGCAGGTTCACAGGCTTCCACGACACATTACCTGGTTTTATCTGATGAAATTTGTGAAGACCAACCTGATCAAACCTATGTTAATTTCGAGGACAGGATGGTACAAATGGGTCAACCTGATGGAATCCCTGATTTTTTACAGCAAATCAAACATGGTGCCCTGAATCTTTTGTCAGGTTACAGGGTTGCAGGACATAGTTTTGCAGGTATTATAGCAACCCGGGAAGGACGCAACATCGAAGGGGATTGGGCTTCACAGACCGACCAGCTATTCTATGACTCAAAACTTGGTCCAAAACAAAAAACATTGACCCATTCAGGGGTTCCGGATGACCGGTGGGTATTTACCAATAAGGATACTGGTCTGGAGTATCAGGTTGTGGCAGCTCTATCAGCTGCCAGCCGATCGTTGCAGGATTTTGATGATGAATTGGCAGATGAATGCCTTGAAACAGCTATCAAAGCATGGAATTATGAACAATTACATGATCCGATATCTAAACCCAATGCTTATGTCCCACGAAATGCAAAGCTCTATGAGATCCTGGCTACTGTTGAGCTTTTATATACGACCAGGGAAGATAAATATGCATCACACCTGGTCAGTCTCTGGCCTGCAATACAGGAAAATATAGAAAGAGCAGCATGGGGTGTTACCCGGGTATTAGAACTGATAAATGATGATGAATTTAATACTGGGTATATAGAAGCACTTCATTCATATAGTGCAGAGCTTGATTCCACCCTGGCTACAAATCCATTTGGTGTTCCATGGAGACCGAGAATTTGGGGGATTGGATGGGATATCCAGCGATTTGCACTGGAACATTATTACCTGGTCCGAAAATATCCAGATCTTTTTAATCAGGAACTTATTTTCCGGGTAGTGAATTATGTGCTGGGATGCCATCCAGGTTCAAATACTTCACTGGTTTCCGGTGTAGGTTCTCATTCAATTACATCGGCATTTGGAGTAAATAGGAATATGTGGTATTATATCCCAGGTGGGATGGTATCAGGAACAGCTCTAGTAAGGCCAGATTTCCCGGAGTTAAAAGAAAATTTTCCATACCTCTGGCAACAAACGGAATATGTTATGCCCGGTGCTGGATCGTATATTTTCTGTGTACTGGCAGCGGATATGCTGTTAAATGATTAGGACATACGAGCACGGGGCAGACACGGAGGATAGGAAGATTAACTAGCCCATGGTTAAAACCCGGGGCTATATATAACGGCCTCCATGGTCTCTGTGTCTCTTGATATTCTTTTCAGAACTGATCTGAAATCCCTATATTCAGGCATATTTATAAGAACAGTTTATAATGAAAATTTTACCTGCTGATAAGCAGCGCATACTCGAACAAGGTCATGTTTTTGTCCCAAGTCCACTGGCACTGGATGAAAACAAAAAGGTCACCGAATCACACCAGCGATTATTAACACTGTATTATATCAGATCCGGAGCAACAGCAGTCATACCCGGAGCCCATACCGGGGAATTTGCTTTGAACAATTTGGAAATCTATTCACGATGGTTAACAGTCGTAAAAGAAATGACTGATAATTATGGTAATGATATGTTACTGATGGCAGCTATAGGAGGAAAAGATGCTCTAAAACAAGCAGAAATGGCCGCTCAACAGGGATATGATATAGCCATGGTTGCTCCAACAGCTTTCACCGGGATGGATGATGCAGAGGTTATTAACATCTACAAAGAGATCAGTTCCATGATCCCTGCTTTTGGATTTGAACTTCAACGTGCCATTCCGGGAGCATACCGGTTTACTCCGGAACTGTGGGATAAAATATTTGAAATTGCATATGGTGCAAAAGGAGCTTCTTTCGATACCTATCGTTCCCTGATCATGCTGGAAGCAGCAGCAAAATCTACCAGGAAGGAATCTCTAACTATCCTTACAGGAAATGATGACCGGATCGTTTCCGATTTGCTTGGCACTTATACATTTAATGAAGGGGATAAAAAAGTTGCAGTGCAATATGGGGGCGGACTTTTAGGACATTTTGCCACGGATACGCATGCTGTTTCAAATTGGGTAGGACGTATCTTTCGGAAAAAACAGATGGGTGAATGGGATTTCCCACTATCTGAAATAGATCTTGCCCACGCAGTAAACTACTGTAATATGGTCCTGTTTGATGCCCTGGGTAATTTCGAGAACTCAGTGTGGGGTGTTAAATACAGACTGACATCACTTGGTTTGTTACCGGGACCATATTGCCATACAGAAAATGGCCGGAAAGGTCAGGCCGAAACCATAGATCGTGTGTACGGTGAATATCCCAATCTGTGTGATGAAGCATTCCTGAGGTATCATATCGAAGAAATGAAAAAGGAAGTGGGTCTATAAACATAAAAACTGAATGATAAAATTTTCTGAAATAACAAACGATCAGCAATTGTGGGATTTCATGACCAATCCCTCTGAGAAACTGGTTGAATCCGTTGGGCGATTGGATGGATCAATAATCATTCTTGGTGGAAATGGCAAGATGGGTAAGGAATTGATCGGATTGATCCGAAAAGCAGATGAAATAAACGGAAAGAGCAGGGGAATCTTTGTTGTCGATATTTTTTTCAACAAGGAAGATCTGGCTTTGTTTGAAAGCCTGGGTGTATCTACTATACAGGGTGACCTGACTGATGAAAAGTTTATTAACAGCCTGCCAGATGTCCCGCTGGTAACCTATATGATGGGATTTAAATTCGGCAGTTCGGGGGACTGGCGTAAAGCATTCCACCTCAATTCGATCGTACCCTATCTTGTCGGACAGAAATATCATGCATCCAGGATCGTTGTATTTTCCTCAGGGAATCCTTATCCCCATACATCACGCAAAGGGGCTGGAAGTGTAGAAACAGATGAGTTAAACCCAGTAGGTATTTATGGATGGAATATTGTTGCCCGGGAAAGTTCATTTAAAACCACAGCCCTGCAAAATCCTGATCAGAAAATTTGTCTTTATCGGCTTATGTATGCACAACACCTTAACTATGGTGTTCTTATTGACCTGGCTAATATGGTGAATAAAAAGGAGCCTATATCTGTTGCTATGCCTGCCGTTAACCTGGTTTCGCAACGTGATGCAAATGAAGTAGCCATCATGGCATATGAAAAATGTAACAACGATCCCTGGATAATAAATATAGCCGGACCTATATTTCCCGTTCGTTATATTGTAGAAAAATTTGGGGAATTGCTGCAAATAGAGCCTCAGATCATTGATGAAGAACCAGAAGATGCCTTACTGGCATGTGATGATTTGTGTATTAACACTTTTGGATCCTACCGCGATCAGGCTGAAGAAATGATAAAAGCTGCTGCTCACTGGCTAAAAATCGGAGGAAAAAGCTGGGGTAAGCCTACATATTTTGGTAAAGTAAAGCATGATTACTGATTCGTGTATCTGAATTCGACCAAGAATATGTCAACCGGAGATAATCACATCTTACTCTCTGATAAAACATGAATTCCTTGGGATTTATCAGGATGTACTATCCCGATCCGAAGCAGGAGCCAGAGAAAATAATCGAATTCTCAAATAATCGATTTATCTCTTTTTGCCTCCTGTCTATGTTGGTGTTATCATCAACATGCCTGGTATATGTACCTGGTTGTTGATTTTGTGAGAAATAATGGATAGGCTTAAGTATCAAATTGATTGTATTTTTAATACATTTATACAATAAAACATACACTAAACTTTTTCATATTATGAAGACTTTAAAATTTGTATTTCTTGCATTTCTTGTATTATATGGTTTTAAATCTCCTGCTGCAGAAGGGGATATCCCTGTAAAAGCGTTTTTAATTGCGGCACCAGATAGTGAGGGGGTCAAGGATTTTATAAAATTCATTAAAAAGGATCTGAAAAAAGAAGGTGTTACGCACCTGGTGGTTCGCTTTCGATATAAGTACCAGTTTAAAAGCCATCCTGAGCTGGCAAGTGAGGGGGCCTTATCCGAGGAAGAAGTGAAATCAATTCTGAAAGCCTGCCGTGATGCGGGTATGGAAATGATCCCAAAGATGAACATGCTGGGGCATCAATCCGGGAGAACGAATCTTTTCCCTTTATTAAAACAATACCCGGAATTAGATGAAACACCTCATATAGAGATGCCGGAGGAATACGAATGGCCCAATGATGATGGACTCTATTGCAAAAGTTATTGCCCATTGCATCCGGATTTACATCCTATCATTTTTGCGTTGATGGATGAGCTGGTTGAAGTTTGTGAAGCAAAGGTGCTGCATGTCGGAATGGATGAAGTATTTTACATCGGCGACAATAAATGTCCGAGATGTAGCGGAAGAGATAAAGCCCAACTATATGCCGGGGAAGTGACGGCAATATACAATCATCTTTCTTCAAATGGAATTGAGATGTGGATGTGGGCAGACCGGTTTTTAGATGGTAAAACTACAGGATTGGGCATGTGGGAAGCAAGCATGAACAATACACACCGGGCTATTGATATGGTACCAAAAGGTGTTGTGATGTGCGACTGGCATTATGGGAACGCCCCTCCTACAATCGGTTATTTTGCTACCAAGGGTTTCCGCGTACTTGCTTGTCCATGGCGGAAACAGGATGTTGCAACCGAACAACTCAAGCAGGTTCACCTGTTCAGGGAATCTGCTCCGGATGCTATTGCGGAAAGGGTGCTGGGTGTTTTTCAGACATCCTGGACAGGTGCCGATAACTTTATTAATGCTTATCATGGAAAAGAAGCAAGTGATCGGGATAAAGAAAATGCAAATTGCTTCAAAGAGCTTTTTAAAGCCGTAAGAGAATTAGAGGCACAAGTTGGGGATTAAGATAACTGGTTATCCTGGATTCAGTTACAGTTAATTTGTTAAGATCATAATACAAAGTTTCTTCAAACAAAATACCTGTTATTTGAATTTACCGAAAAGTTCATGTATCGATTTACTGTATCAAAAATTCTGATACTTATGACAGCTTTGGCCTATGGTCAGACTGAAGGGCATGATCATGATTTATCCCTTGATGATCATAAGAATCATCTCGGTATAGCAATAGGACCTGTTTATGTTATTGGTGAAAAAAAATTCGTGCCAGGAGTACATATACACTATTCTTATCTCTTTGAAATCAATAATACTCATCTTGGGACCGGTCTGGGATTTGAATCGATTATCGATGAACATAATCATTATACCATATCAATCAATATTTCTTACCTCCCGATTCATAACCTTACCCTGACTGTTGCACCCGGAGTGTTATTCTCTAAAACATCGTCGAAATTTGCAACCCACTTTGAAGCATCCTATGAATTTATATTTAACAAATTTCATATTGGCCCTGTTGCGGAGTATGCCTATGCAATGCATGATTGTCACTTCATGACTGGATTACATATTAGTTATGGATTTTGACATATGAAAAATAGCATATCTAAAATTCTCAGGATCCTTGGACCAGGAATTATCACAGCTGCCCTGGTTCTCGGACCCGGCAGCCTGACCATAGCATCCAAACTGGGTGCAGGATTTCAATACAAATTGTTTTGGGTGGTTATACTGGCCACCTTCTTCATGATCATTTTCTCAAGGATCTTATAGAATGATTTGTAAAATAGGGTTGCTCTGG
>JBHOSY010000062.1:0-21417 GCA_042584165.1 Bacteroidota bacterium
CCAGTGAACTATTGAACCATTATATCTTCTTTCAATGTTTTATATTATATTGAAATTTGATTCTTCCCCCTCAATCGTCTCGGTGAGCACTGCGAGCCTGACGTTGAGGTGTTATAATATTTTATAGATATTATATGCCTCAACATCAGACTTCGTCGAGATGTTGAGGGGGAACATAAAGCGTTTGAAGGATGAAGAGTTTAATAATTTACACCTTATTATTTCTTATCCCCCTGGTATCTTTTACTCAGGACGATGCCATTGATAAACAAATCATCGATAAACTGACGAATTACTCTTCGAATAATCTCCAGGAAAAGGTATATCTCCATACTGATAAATCCTTCTATGTTGCAGGTGAAGATCTGTGGTTTAAAGCGTACCTTATGTTTGGTCCTTACCAGGTGCCTGATTCCATCACAGGTGTGCTTTACGTGGAATTAATAAGCAAAGATGAAAAGGTCATCGACAGGAAGATCCTTCATATGCGTGAAGGATTGGGATGGGGGGAATTTGAATTGCCAGCTACTATTGAACCAGGAAAATACATATTGAAAGCATACACCCGGTACATGCAGAACTATAACCCGGCTTTTTTTTACAGGAAATGGATCCATGTACTACCAGATAACACATCAGTTATTTCGGGGAAGAAGAAAACGCAGAATATGGATTTGAAGACCACCGAAAATCTTGAGCTAAAGCCAGTCCGGATCCGGTTTTTTCCGGAAGGAGGTAATATGGTGGAAGGACTTGTAAACTATATCGCATTTAAAGCAAATGATCAATCAGGGCATGGAGTGAAAGTAAAAGGAATAATAAAAGATTCCCTTGGTACAGAGATCACTGCATTTGAAAGCCGCATGTTTGGCATGGGATTGTTTCCGCTAAAACCGGATAGAGGTAAAACCTATATAGCAAGTATTGTTCATGAGGGTCAGGAATATCAATATAATCTTCCAAAACCAGTAAAAGAGGGATATGTCATGCATATCAACAGGAAGGGGGACAATGTGTACATCTGGGTTCGCAATAATATGAACATTCATATGAATAACTCCTTTGTAATTGGCCAATTCCGTGGATTCCCCTTCATTAACATTCACCCCAAGCAGGATCAGGATTTTCTGTATTCTATTATCAATACAAAGGATATCCCCAGTGGGATCATACAATTCACCTTTTTTGATTCACTGGGTATTCCGCAATGTGAGAGACTGGTTTACACGGAGAATGAGAATTACCGGGTCGATTTTAACATTGAATCCAATAAGAAAATATATAAAAAACGGGAAAAGGCCCTGTTTAACATTCATTGTGTGGATCTGGAAGAATATCCAATCCTCACAAATATGTCTCTATCCATCACGAATACAACTGTTGTAAAAAAAGACAATAATAAGAGCCATATCAGGAGTTATTTTAATCTCGAATCCGATCTGAAAGGATATATTGAAAATCCGGGATATTATTTTAATCCGGACAACGAAGACCGGTATGAATTACTGGATATATTGCTGCTTACGCATGGTTGGAGAAGATTTGTGTGGGAGGAGATTTTAACAGATAAACCGACTGAATTGGAGTACTCAGCCGAAGTGGGTTTTAATATTGAAGGAGAACTGGTGGACTTTTATAATGAGTCCAGGTCCAGGCCTGGTAACGTGAGATTATATATTTACGAGGACCAGTTTTATTACAATGAAATTGAGACGGATGAAAACGGATTGTTCAAGTTCCCCGGCATCAACATTTATGACTCTACGCATGTCGTAATGCAAGCCTGGCGGGAATCAAAAAAGGATGATAAGCCGATAAAAAACAAAGCTCCTGAAACAAAAAATGATCTCACAATCAATCTTATGAAGAATCATTATGTTCCAGTTATTCGTGCGCTCTGGCCCGAATTTACAAGGCAGGAAAAATCCTATAAGGATTTTTTCGATCTGAATGACCTCATTTTGAAAATTGATTCTTCATATGAGGGGAGAACCATCATTCTGGACGAATTAACTGTAAAAGACAGGAGAATTGCAAAGGAAGATCCGTTTGACAGGCCCGGGAAGTTCCATAAAAAGCCTTCAACAAGAGTGGTGATGGATTCCATTCACGCCAACGAACAATCGCTCCTTCTCTTTGATATCCTCAGGAAATATATTCCAGGTATTACATATAATGGAATTCCGCCTGATATCCAGGTTTCAGTTCGGGGAAGCAGGTCGTTGAATAGTGAGAATCAGGCATTGATTTTACTTGATGGTCAACCGATAAACACGGATTTCATGTATTATTTTCCAGTTTCGGAAATCGCTTTTGTGGATGTGCTGAAATCCGGAAAAGCTACCCTATATGGTGCTGATCCGGGTAAGGGTGCCATTGCCATTTATACCAGGACTGAACCCATACCCTATATTGAGGAAGGGCATATGGGGATGCTCAATTTTGTACACCCCGGATATTACAGAGCCCGGGAATTTTCCTATCCTGATTACGATGTTGAGGATAAAAAGGATATTAAGCCTGATTACCGAAGGATCCTGTATTGGAATCCCTCCTTAACAACTGATGATTTTGGAGATATTGCATTTTCGTTTTATACTTCAGATGAGGAAGCTGAATACCGGGTTGAGATTGAAGGGATGACCTATAATGGGATTCCTTTGACGTATGAGTATTATTTTACTGTTGAATGAAATGATTTTGGCCCTGAAGTATATATATTACTTCAGGGCCAATACCCATTTAACCTCAATCTCTGAGCACATTGCAATTCCTATCTATAATCTGTAACTTCCTTGTACTTTTTGAAGGTTTGCCCCAGACTTAAAAAGTCAGGATGCATGGCTACATTGATCTAAGTAATCTCGAATCTAATTAATAAGGAGTAACAACTTTTAAGGGGATATATAAATCATTTTTTAACGAAACATATGGATACAAACAATCAGAAGAACGCCTTAAGCGGAAGGTTGCTATCCCTGGATGCTCTCCGGGGATTCGATATGTTCTGGATTATTGGTGGAGAGTGGATATTTAAAGCACTGACAGATATATGGGATAATCCAACAACACAACACATCGAACTACAACTAACCCATGTGAAGTGGGAAGGATTCCATTTTTACGATTTGATATACCCGTTGTTCTTATTCATCATTGGTGTGACGCTACCATTTGCCCTGACTCGCAGAAAACAATCAGGGCAGAGCAGGTACAAGCTCTATCTGAAGATATTAAAACGGTCGTTAATGTTGATTGTATTAGGCTCTATTCCTTATGGACTTTTCCATTTTACAGACTGGCCATTTCTGGGTGGTGTGTTGGCACACATTGGGCTTTGTTATTTTTTCGCAACCCCCATTATAATGGATACTTCGTGGAGGACACGAGCGGTAATAGTGGTTGGTTTTCTATTGATATACTGGATGGCTTCTGCCTTGATACCTGTTCCGGGTTTTGGAGCAGGGGTGTATACTGAGGAAGGATGTTTGGCTTCGTTTATTGACAGTCAGTTTATTTCTGGCAGGCTTTGGAATGAAGGACCTACATCAATACTGTCCGGAATATGCATTATTCTCTGGGGATCATTAGCGGGTCACTGGTTACGAACAAGCCATTCGGCCAATCGTAAAGCAGGAATGTTAATGCTGGCCGGTATCTTATGTGTTATCTTAGGCTACATATGGGGATTTTCCTTTCCAATAATAAAAAGGATTGTCTGGTCAAGTTCCTATGTTTCGATCGCCTGTGGATGGAGCCTTTTGTTGTTAGGGATATTTTATTGGATAATTGATGCCAAAGGATACAGGAAATGGGCTTTCTTCTTTGTAGTAATAGGGACCAATGCAATTACCATATATTTTCTTCAGGGCGTTGTAAACTTTGGTGAGATTGCAAGCCTTTTCTTTACAGGTATCAGTGAGTATGCGGGGATGATACAACCGCTTGTACTACCGGTTGGCGTAATGGCTGTGAAATGGTTGTTACTATTATTCCTGTTTCGAAACAAGTTGTTCTTTAAGGTGTAAAATAAATATATTAAGAGAATCGGAAATATCAGGTAGTTATCATTCGCCGTTGGTTACAAATCCGGGAGACAGGTAGTGCGGAGAAATTAATTTGATTTTCTCTACCCTCAATATCACCTGAAACAAAGTGGAGGGGATGTTGAGGGTACAAATTAAGAAAATACCATGACCAAAAGAGAAGTAGTCAAAACTGTTCTGGAACATAAAAAACCACCCTATGTACCGTGGCATTTTGGATTTACAGTAGAAGCAAAGCAAAAACTGCTGGAGCATTTTAGCCTGGATGATATTATGGAAATTACAGATAACCATTTCCTGGTACTGGGGGCTGAAATAGGCTATTTTAAGGATATTGGAAACGATCAGGTCAGTGATATTTTTGATGTAGTGTGGGACCGCAGTATTGATAAGGACATTGGGAATGTGGTTGGACAGGTTCTGCCTGAACCAACACTGGATGGATATACCTTCCCTGATCCGCTGGCGGACATGTATTTTAAGGACATACCCTCAATGATTGAAAAATACCCTGACAGGTTCAGGATTTTCGAGATCGGCTTTTCACTATATGAACGGGCCTGGACCCTGCGAGGCATTGAAGCATTGCTCTATGATTTTGTGATCAATCCGGATTTTGTTCATGAATTAATGAACGCAATCTGTGAATATAATATTACTCAAATTAATAGGGCTGTTGAATTTGATATTGACGCGATAAAACTGGGCGATGACTGGGGACAGCAGCGAGGCCTGATCATGGGACCTGAATTCTGGCACGAGTTTATTAGACCTTACCTGGAAAGGATGTATAGTGCAATAAGAGAAGCAGGTAAATATGTATTCATTCATTCCTGCGGGGATGTGGACGAATTGTTTAATACCCTGGTCGAAATTGGGGTGGATAATTTCAATCCATTCCAGCCGGAGGTCATGGATATCCACCAGCTTCATGCTGATTACAGGGGACGACTATCATTTCATGGAGGTCTTTCCACCCAGCAGACTTTACCCTATGGGACTGTCCAGGATGTGATCGATGAGAGTACAAGGCTCCTGGAAATGGGGAAGGAAGGGGGTTATATTTTTTCTCCCTCGCATGATGTTGAGGGAGATGTTTCTCTGGAAAATATGCTGGCGTTCATTGATCTTGCTAAATCGCAGGAAGGATATATTTGATTCGCAATTCACAATTCACGATGGTATGCTAAGAAATTATATAGTAACCTCCTTTCGGAACATCCTGAAGACCAAGGTATTTACTTTTATTAATGTTATTGGGTTAGCCATAGGAATGGCATCCTGTTTATTGATTTTACAGTACGTGCATTTTGAATACAGCTATGATAAATTCCATAAAAATGCATCTAATATTTATCGTGTTCCTATTTCATATTCCGGAAGTTTTGAATCACTTGGCAAACTTGCAACCAATCATCCGGCGGTAGGGCCCGCCATGAAGCAGGATTTCCCAGAGGTATTAGATTTTGCACGGTTAGTACCCACATCACTTTTTACAAAAGCAGTGGTTATGTCTTATATCAATGAATCAGGGGAAAAAATAAGCTTTAATGAAGAATCGATATATTTCACAGATTCTTCCTTCTTATCAATTTATTCGTTCCCATTTTTATATGGGGATCCAAATAGTGCTCTTGTAAATCCAGCTTCGGTTGTAATCTCTGAAAGTATATCCAGAAAGTATTTTAGAGATATAGATCCTGTTGGAAACACATTATTGTTGAATGGAGGGTGGCCTCTAAAAGTAACAGGTGTATTTAAGGATATTGTAGAAAATTCGCACATCAAGTTCGATTTCTTAATATCATTTACCTCGTTGGGCTCAATGTCCCAGAATTCATGGAAATGGCCTGAGTATTATACATATGTACAATTATATCCCGGTACTGATCCTCAACAATTGGAAGATAAATTCCCTGAATTCATTGATAAATACCTTGGAGAGGTGCATAAAGAACTTGATTTCCAATCTCACTTTTCATTACAGCCTATCACCGATATTCATTTGAAATCCACATGTCTGAGTGAACCCAGGGCTACGGGGAATGAAAAAACTGTAAATTTCCTAGTCATTATAGCTTTTTTCATATTAATCATCGCATGGGTGAATTATGTTAATCTTACATCTGCCAGATCACTTGAAAGAGCCCGTGAAGTTGGATATAGAAAGATTGCCGGGGCCTCTAAAAATCAATTAATAGTACAGTTCCTGATAGATTCACTTATTATAAATTTTATCGCAATATTTCTAGCCACAATTATTGCCGTTATTTGCCTGCCTTATTTTAATGTTCTCTCAGGCCAGAACATCGGGAATTCAATAATGGACCTGGAACTGTTACGCGAACCACAATTCTGGTGGCTCCTTGTTATCGTAATTATCAGTGGTGCTTTTATCGCTGGGGTATATCCTGCCTGGTTACTGTCATCCTTCCATCCACTGCAGGGATTAAAAGGGAAGTTCTATAGATCAGGATCCGGGATATTAATAAGAAAATCGCTTGTACTCTTTCAACTTATTGTATCTGTATTTTTGATTGCAGGTACTTTAATTGTATCAAAGCAACTATCCTTTATCAGGAACAAAGATCTTGGGTATGACAAAGATCAGATCATGGTCCTTAAGTACCCGGCCATTTGGGATTCCACTACGGTGTCAAGATCCAACTCATTTAAGATTGAAATCTCTCGTATAGAACAAGTCAATGGGATTGCAACATCCAAAGCTATTCCGGGGCAGATACTTGATAAAAACTCCGTCAGGAAAAAAGGAACGGAAAAAGAAGAGAATATTGTAACTTTTTTAACAGGAGTTGATAGTGAGTATTTCAAAACATATCAAATGCAGTTGGCTGCAGGTCGGTATTTTCAGGTTAATGATAGTTCCCATTTATATAATTCTGATAATAATCGTGTAATTGTAAATGAAAAATTAGTAGAGCTACTTGGTTTTAAAAATCCGGAAAATGTGGTGGGTGCTTCATTAATTGTAAACGTTGGTCTTCAGGAGCATGTGGTTACTACAATAGGTGTTTTAAAAAACTTTCATCAGAAAAACCTGAAAGAAGATTATGAACCAATTCTTTATTTTTATCCAACTTATGCAAATAGGAGTTACTATTCGATTAATCTGAATACGAATCAACTTTCAAATACGATCTCAGCAATCAAAACCGAATATCAGCGATTATTTACGGGTAATCCATTTGATTATTTTTTCCTGGATGATTTTTTTGATCAACAATATCGTGCGGATCAGCAGTTTCAAAAAGTATTCGGCGTATTTTCAGTTCTTGCAATTATAGTTGCCTGCCTGGGACTTTTCGGATTAACAACCTTAATTATGGCACAGCGTACCAAGGAAATCGGTATTAGAAAAGTACTCGGTGCATCAGTGTATAATATCGTTTACCTATTGTCTTTCGAATTCATTTGGTTGGTGGTTATTGGCTGCATTATTGCATCACCCGGGATTTTTCTTTGGGCTAATAACTGGCTCAACAATTTTGCATTTCGGATAGATATAAACTGGATAATCTTTATCATTCCAGTAATTCTTTTATTATGCATTTCTATTATTACCATAGCTTATCAGACTATTAAAGCAGCAATTGAAAATCCGGTTAATTCTTTAAAATATGAGGGATAACAGGAGCAAACTGTTTTAATAGATAATTCCTAATTTCCACATCTTACATATAATCCTTGATTGTATCGAGGATTTTTGTGATATGCGTTTGTAACGCAATTTCATTGCACTTACTATCAATATACCTTAACTTACATATACTTTTTCAAGGCTAAGAGAATATAGGGATGCCATCCCTGAAATGCTGGCTGGCTTAGAGGGATGGCATCCCCAATGGCAATTTGTGCAGAATTTCAATTTAATAGATATCCAATGCCTGAAGACCGCAGACTTGCAGCCATAATGTTTACTGACATCGTCGGGTATACCACCCTGATGGGAGAAGATGAAAAAAGAGCTTTTGAAACACTTCGCCAGAATCGTGAGATCCATAATGATTGTATAAAAAAACATAATGGTACCCTGATAAAAGAAATAGGGGATGGCACGTTAATCAGTTTTGGCCTGGCTTCAGACGCTGTACGTTGTGCTGTTGATATTCAAGCTGAAGCGGTAATACAGAAGATACCAATAAGGATAGGTATTCACCAGGGAGAAATGGTTTTCGAAGGCACTGATGTATTCGGAGATGGTGTAAATATTGCTTCCCGGCTCCAGGAATTGACAGAAGAAAGAGGTATTTCTATATCTGGAACAGTTTATCAGGATGTGAAGAATAAATCCGATATCCATGCCGAATTCCAGGAGGAAGTAACACTCAAAAACGTCGTGGAACCCATTAAAGTCTACAAAGTCATTACCGAACAGGAACTACGAGTAACGAGCAACCAGCCCCCATCAACCAGGAAGGATAAGCGTTATTACTATATGATTGGAGGAATTCTGATTTTAATAGCGGTATTCCTGTTCTGGAAATACTTCCTCGATTCTAAGCCTTCAACTCAAGACGCTCAACTGTCCAGGTCCATAGCGGTAAAACCATTCTTCAACGAAAGCGCGGATGAAGAAAACACCTATTTCGTGAATGGCATGATGGAAGATATTCGTAATAATCTTTCAAAAGTAGGTGAGCTTCGTGTTGCTTCGAGAACCTCTACAGAAAAGTATAGGGAAACTAACCTGTCAGCAAAAGAAATTGCCCGGGAGTTAAACGTTCGTTATTTACTCGAAGGAAGTGTTCAAAAACTTGGGAACCAGGTTAAAATACACGCACAATTAATTGATCCCGAAATTGATGATCACATATGGTCCGAAACCTATGTCCGGGATATCAGCGAGGTGTTTAAAGTTCAAAGTGAGATTGCACAGGAGATTTCTCAGGCTTTAAAAGCTGCGATTTCACCTGAAGAAAAGGATCGAATAGAAACTGTGCCAACTAAAAATCTGGAAGCTTACGAATATTATTTAAAAGGGAATGAATATAGATGGGAGTTGGATCAAATAGATACCGCCATTCTTTTTTTCCAGAAAGCCATTGCACTTGATCCTGACTTTGCGCAAGCATACCTGAAGCTGGGCGAATCCTATCATGATAAGACATACTGGTCAGAATACTTCCAGGATACATTTGCCGATTCATTGATTGTATATGCTAATAAAGCATTGGAGATCAATCCCTATCTGGCTGATGGCTATGCCCTGAAAGGATATTATCACTATTTAAAAAGTGATTTTAATGAGAGTATTGAACAATATGAAAAAGCGATAGAACTGAATCCGATCTATGGGAAATATTATAGAATGCTGGGTGAGAACTATAAAGCACTCGGTGATTATTATTTTTCATTGTCTAATTATGAAAAAGCTGAAAGGCTCTTGAGAAATGAACCTGATGAGTATTTTGAACTCCTACAAGATCTTGTGACATATTATTATTTTATCTGTGATTTTGAGAAATGCAAGAAATATATCAAAGAAATCTTCGATTATGATTCTGCCTTGGCGTATATATACACCGCCTGGATTCATTACTTAAAAGGGGAATGGGATATGATGGAGTTTTATTCAGGTAAAAGTTGTGAAATCGATAGCGGACGGATGTGTTTTACAGGATTAGCATGGTCAAACATTGGAATGGCTGAATTCAGCAAAGCATTATTCTATTTAGACAAATTGCGTGAAGTTGTCAGTGAAACCGGAGAACCGCTTTTAATGTCAGAAGCAAGATACGCATATACATTGAATAATCTTGGCAGAGAAGAAGAAGCAATGAAACATATTGATTTACAAATTGAATATTGTGAGGAAAGAATCAGGTTAAGACGAGAAGATGCGACGATCTCTGGTGAGGCTCAAAGTGAATTAGTCCAGACATATGCTTATTTGGGTGAAAAAGAGAAGGCATATGAGTTTCTATATGAGTTGGAAGATATGGAGTTTTCAGCCTGGCATTTTCTGTTTACTAAAGTAAATCCACTGGTTAAGAATTTATGGGAAGATGAAGAATATCAACAGATCATAGAGCGGCAGGAGAAGAAATATGCTGAAATTAGAGCGCAGGTGGATATATGGGAGGACTAAGCGTTAAAAAATGATCCGGTGGATCATTTTAGCGAAGGGCCAGAATGCAGGGGTGGAGTAGATAAATAATGATTCATAAAGCAATACAAATTAATTTGACATGATAAATAAAAACGACTTTTCCCGACGTAATTTCATTTCTGTAGGAGCCGCAGTTGCTGCTTCATCCCTGGCTACTGGCGTAGCTGCAAAAGGATTTAACACGCATGAAGCAAATTCAAAAGGCATGCTCAATGTCATCGATTTCGGTGCAAAAGGGGATGGCGAAACGGATGATACGGAAGCTATCCAGAAAGCACTGGATGCAGCCGGACTGGTAAATGGATCTGTATTTATTCCGGAAGGGACCTTCCTGACGTCTGAATTGAAAGTCCCCGAGGGTATCGGGATCCATGGACTTCCTGCCTGGAGCTACCGGAATGGCATGGGTACAATCCTGAAACTCAAAGATGAAAATGCCAAATGTCTTTTAAATATCACTTTTGCTTACGGAGTATATCTATACGGACTCTGCCTGCATGGCAACGATCTTGGAGAAGGGATCCATGGCATCATGGTGGATAAACCAGATTACGGGAAACAGGAAGATACCCCCAGAATCGATACCTGCAGGGTGGAGCATTTTACCGGCGATGGTATCCGGCTGGAACGAATATGGTGTTTTTGCGTACGACACAGCCATTGTATGCGAAATCTTGGCTGTGGTATGCGTATGCGGGGCTGGGATGGCTTTGTACTTGATAACTGGTTCTCAGGCAACCGGATGGCAGGTTATGGTGCGTATGATGAAAACAATGCAACAACGGTAACCGGTAACCGGATCGAATGGAACCACCAGGGGGGCATTGTACTTCACGGGGGCAGTCATTACAACATAACCGGTAATTATGTTGACCGCTCCGGGAGGGCCGCCCTTGCTTTATTGCCAGGGAAACGTGGCCAACGATGTCATACACTGGCAGTAACCGGGAATGTGCTTTACCGTAGTGGCAAACCCGATTGGGATAAAACGGATGAATTTGACAGTTCTCATGCCAGGTTTGAAAATGTTAGTGGCTTATCATTTACCGGGAATGCATTTACTACTGGACGGGATGATGGAGGACAGGGAAGCTGGTCCCCGAATTATGGAATTGTCATGAAAGGACTGGACTATTCCGTAATTGCAGATAATGTGTTGTACAATGGTATGCTCAAACAAATGATAGTAGACCAGGGCGAGCATGGAGAGGAGCTGGTTGTGAAGAATAATGTGGGGTGTATTCGAAAATTGGACTAGAATTTATATTAACCGGGAAGGATAATGTTGATATGCGATATGCGATGTACGATGTACGATTCACGATATGCGATTTATTTTTTCAGCTCCAACGGAGCGGTATGTAAAATCCTGGGCTAAGCCCAGGGATGGATCATCACATAATTCATAAGCGCCAACGGTGCGTAATAAAAGGACAATGATAAATACGGTATTAAAATCCAGAAACACCAAACCACCATACTATCTCACAGTGATACTGATCCTGGTAACGATAGTAATTCTGAGAGAACAGTTTTTCCGGGATAGGGATGACAATAATTCAGTATCAATAACCACAAACAACAAGATTGATAAACCACCAACCTATCTATCAAAATTTGCACTGCCTGTTTTTAGTAAGGAAGAAAAGAATGATAAACCAAATTTCATCCTGATCATAACTGACCAGATGCGGGGAGATGCAGTATCCTGCATCGGCGGACTTAATTCAATTACTCCAAACCTTGATAAACTGGCAGAAGAAGGAGTAATATTCGAGAATGCATACTGCAATAATCCGGTTTGCCTTCCATCCAGGGTTTCGGTGTTTACCGGTCTCTATCCCCACCAGCACCGTGCTTTAACCAATAAAGGCCCATACTGGGATACCATGGATAACACTCTGTTTGATTTATTTAAGAAGCAGGGCTACAGGCTTGGGTATGTAGGTAAAAACCACATGTTAAATGTGAAAAAATCTGTTCTGGAAGATTATTTTGATTATTACCACTTTGTCGACCGGGAGGACTTTCGTGCCTATACGAAGCATGTCCCACCCTGGTGGCACGGAGATACATATGAGCCCAGTGAAAGGTGTTTCACAACAACCCACACAAACGAAGGGATTGAGTTTATAAACAAAACCAATGATCCTTTCTTTCTGGTGATCAGTTATCAGGATCCACATCCCCCTTATATGGCACCATCCGAGTATTCCAGTCAATATACATCTGATTTAATGCTTATTCCTGAATATATTCCTCCTAAAAATTTAAGTCCCAGGCTGGATGACTATTACCGCGCAATGAAATTCGATGAAATTAAGGATACTGACCTGACCGAAACGATGCGGTATTATTATGCTTCTATCGCATATATCGACGATAATGTCGGGAGAATAATTGATAGACTGGATAAGAAGAATATCTCGGATAATACGATTGTCATCTTCACTGCTGACCACGGTGATTTTATGGGAGAACACCGGATGGTAAGAAAGGGAATGTTTCATTATGAGGCGCTTTTGCACGTTCCCATGATCTGGTATGGTCCTGGACTGATAGAAAACCGATATGCGGTCAGTAATCTTGCCCAATCCGTTGACATAATGCCGACAATAAGAGATCTTTTAGAAGTTGAAATCCCGGAATCCTTACCTGGGCGGTCACTCAAACCAATACTTCAGGGTCAGGAAATAGAGGATTGGGATCATTTCGTGTTTTCTTCATCCCTTTATTATGATTTACCTGACTACATATTGAATGATGGTGAGATACCGGAAGAAGAAAAAAATACGCAACTTCATTCACGTGTAATGAAAATGCCTGAAAAACTGGATGATAAAAAAAGAACAGCTTCTATCAGGAATTTTGAATGGAGGTTTATAAAAACTGAAGGGTATCCTTCCGAGCTGTACAAAATGGATGGAAACTGGGTAGAGAGGGAGAACCTGGCTAAAAAGCCAAAGTATGCGAAAGTGGTAGCTTCATTTGAGGAACAGATTGAAGAGATCTGGCCGGAATAAATGCATTTGAAAAACTTAGACTAACGATAAAATGAAAAAGAAAGACATTTCACGTAGAAAGTTTATGGGTAAAACTGTAGCTGGTATAGGGCTGGGCGTGGTTGGTGCCACAACAACAGCGTGTACTAAACAGCTGAACCCTGCAAGTGACAGAGAAACCCGGAGAAGGGGAGTAAAGGTTGCTACAGTTGATTTACAGCATCTTGTGAATCAGAAAACCATTGAAGGCAGAATTCAAAGTACTCTCGGGCGAATGGAAAAAGCTGCAGCCTATCAGCCTGATATTATATGCCTGGTGGAGACATTTAACCGGATGTTCGTTGAAGAGGAAAGCACCTATAAAGGAATTGCGGAGGATGAAGTTTCACCTGGTCCGGTAACAAGCAGAATGGGAGAATTTGCAAAAAGTACTGGCTGTTATGTTGTTTGCCCGATTGTAACGAAAAACAACGGAAGGCTCTACAACAGCTGTGTTCTCATTGATCGTCAGGGAAGCATCGCCGGAATTTATCATAAAGCACATCCGGTGGATACGGAAACACAAAATGGTGAAGGAATTATCCCGGGTCCTGTGAGGCCGCCCGTTTTTGATACTGATTTTGGGAAGATAGGCATGCAGATATGTTTCGATGCCAACTGGTTTAACAGCTGGGATTACCTTAAGGAAGATGGGGCGGAGATCGTATTTTTCCCCTCTGCCTTTTCTGGAGGCAAAATGATAAATTTTCATGCATGGAAAAATAATTACTACGTTGTGACAAGTACAGCGGATGATGCACGAATTATTGATATATCTGGTATTGACATTGATTCCAGCAGTTTCCAAATAGGATATACATGGGCATCACTGAATCTTGAAAAGGAGTATGTACCTACTTTCCCGGGTAAGTACAGGATCCCTGATATCCAGGAAAAATATGGAGACCGGGTAAAGATCAAAGTATTTAGAGATATTGGAGGGGGAGCAGGTTACGGTGCGGGTCATATAACCATCGAAAGCCTGGATCCGGACCTGTTTGTACGGGATATATTAAAGGAATTTGAAATTCCTGTGCATAGAGAAGAACTAAAAGAGGCCGAAGAATTTCAGGCAAGGTACAGGCCTTAAATCATAAAGGTTACCTGGCGCGAGGGTCTCCCTCGTGCCAAAAATAAGTCACGAGGCAGAGCCTCGCGGCAGTTTAAATATTTGGTTTGATTTTAATATTTAGAATAAATGAAAAATACAGTAAAAAAAGCAGACAGGCTACCCCGCGAAATTGTAGTCGCAGGGATTGATCTAAGGGGTATATGGCCTACAGATACAATAGAAGAAAGGATTAATGACATTATTGGACTACGGATGGAGAGGGTATACGTGTTTGAACCGGATATAATCTGTCTTCCTGAAACCTTTCAGACTTCCTGGGTGAGAGAGGAAAAGGAGCTGGAAGAATTTGCTGAGGATGAAACAGTCCCCGGACCAGTTACCAGCATCATAGCTGAGGTAGCCAAAAAGCAGAATTGTTATATTGTATGTCCTTTAGTGACAAAAAATGAAGGGAAGTATTATAACAGTGCTGTATTAATAAATAGAAAGGGAGAAATAGATGGTGTTTACCGCAAAGCTCATCTTGTACCATCAGAGATTGATCCGGGAGGTTTAACCCCGGGGACACTGACACCGCCAGTCTTTACGACGGATTTTGGAAAAATAGGCATGCAGATCTGTTATGATGCCAACTGGTTTGACTGCTGGAGTCATCTTAAAAAAGAGGGGGCTGAAATTATTTTTTTCCCTTCCCAGGCTCCTTTTATCAATGTTCTAAAACACCATGCATGGGTGAACCAGGCATATATTGTGTCCAGCACAGGAGAAGGGGCACGGATCATTGATATAACAGGTGATGAACTAGCTAAAAGTGGTTGGTGGGAGAGATGGGTATGTGAAACCATCAACCTGGAAAAGGAATTTATTCACGTCTGGCCTTACGTCAGAAAAACAAAGGGTATCAGGGAAAAATATGGAGACAGGGTAAATATTGAGGTATACACTCCGGAAGGCTGGATGACAATTGAAAGCCGTGATCCCGAAGTCAGGGTTCGGCAAATACTGGATGAATTTGAGATCCTGACGTATGATGAACACCTGAAGAAGAATGAAGTGGTTCAGGATAAGTATCGTATGGCAGTAGACTAGTAAACTAGTAGAACAGTAAAACAGTGAATTTCCTGAATAATCCTCGATTGCATCGAGGATTTGTATGTTTTGTGTTTGCAACGCAAGTCTTCAGCCTAAGAATCTTGATTAATATATTACAATAGCTGTTTTCCACAATGCCGGAATAATCCTCGATTGCATCGAGGATTTGCATGATTGGCGTTTGTAACGCAAGTTTACTCGCCCTGTTTTTCTTTTTGATATTGCATTGATAATGAATTTTTTTGATATTTGATATAGAACCATTTTTATTTTATGAAGGATATTATCCTTATAGTGTTCTATTTTGGTTTTCCAGCTCTGATTCTTTTTCTCGAAAGAAAATATCCAATCCTCCGCAAAATTGGTCCTGTGGTTATTTGCTATACGATAGGACTGCTTGTTGGTAATACAGGCCTGTTATGGGAGGGTGTTACAGAATATCAGGACATGGTAACCACGATAACCATTCCATTGGCTATTCCGCTTTTGTTATTTTCTTTGAATTTCCGGCGCTGGATTAAAATGGCTGGAAAAACCTTTCTTTCAATGATCCTTGGGTTGGTATCGGTAATTATTATGGTGATTCCTGGATACTTTCTTTTCCGTAATCAACTCCCTGAAATGTGGAAAATAACCGGCATGGCTGTCGGACTTTACTCTGGTGGAACACCCAATCTTGCTTCAATTAAGCTGGCCCTGGATGTTGATCCGGATATTTATCTGTTAACGCATACCTATGACCTGATTACAGGAGCAATTCTATTATTAATCCTGATGACTTTCGGACAGAGATTTTTTCTCTTGTTCATGAGACCATACAAATCAGTATCCGATAATGGTAATTCACAAGATCCTGAAAAGCAATTTGAACAATATCAATCTTACGATGGCTTCTTTAAAAAAGATACACTGATACCACTTCTTGGGACATTGTTTTTAGCCATAGGTATTTTCGGAATTGCCGGAGGACTCAGTTTACTGGTTGATGAATCAGCTCAGATGGTTGTAGTAATCCTTAGTATCACAACACTGGGCATTATTGCATCCCTTATTCCAAGGGTTAACAGGATCAAAAAATCATTCCAACTGGGTATGTACCTTATTCTTGTATTCTGTGTTGTAGTATCCTCAATGGCTGATATCTCAATGTTTGCCAATGTAAATGCACCCCTTTTGATTTTTGTGGTTATGTGTGTATACGGCTCCTTGCTGGTTCATGCACTTTTATCCGTAATTTTCAAGGTCGATGCGGATAATATGATCATTATCTCCGTGGCCCTGTCGATGTCACCTCCTTTTGTCCCGGTTATAGCTGCAGCACTTAAAAACCGGGAAATAATCCTGTCCGGCCTGTTTGTTGGGATCATAGGTTATGCCATGGGGAATTACCTGGGGATCCTTGTAGCTTATCTATTTCAATAGCAAATTATTTGACTTATTATTTAAATTAAAATCTGAAAGCTGAATTCCAGATTCCATCAGGCATACCATCCCCGGTCCCTGTTCAATCCAGAATTCAAGGTGTTGTAAACAATATTAGCATTTGGAATTATCTGCCAATCAAACATTCCTACACAGATGAAATCAGCACCTTTTTCAAAGGCAAATTTGAAACCATCCTCCGGAGCAATGGACCCTGCAGCCAGCACCTTATAGGCTATCCATGGAGTTTTATTGGATTTGAAAAATGTTTCAACATCCTCAGCCGATGCACACCACAAATTATCATGATATTGATTCCGGTCAAGGCTACCGGACTCAATGTTATGCATAAATTCACGTCTGTTATCTTCAGAATGGGCCGACCAGTATTGATCATGATGAAAGGTTTTCATAAAGAAATCAGTTTCAATCCCATTCTCGACGCATGCCATGGGTACCTGGATGGCATGACCGGCTGTACCACAAATGAGGCCCTGTTTTCTGATATATTCTATGGAATTGGCCATATAATCCATGCGATTATCATACACCCACCTATCAGCAATGCCGCCCATTACAAAAGCACCAATAGCTCCATTGTCAATAGCCAGTTGAATGTTGGAATTGTCCTCATTATCAGGATATGTCTGTGCCAGCCACTGGATCTTGCCACCTCTTTTCCAGTATTTTTTAAGGATTCGGATTGTTTGTTCATCAGTTCTGAAAAGAACCGTATTGATACCGCAGGCTTCATACAACCACATTGTTTCAATTACCTTTTCATCGGTAAAGTAGTTCTTAATCAGCGGAGACACATAAATCAAATCCCTGGCATGAGCAAAGCCCGCTACCAGATTGCCACCCGGAATTATCCTGCTTAATTCCACGTGCTTGATCTTGCCTTTTGGAACCTGTCCTTCCAATTTGCTCATATCAATCCTTGAGGCGCTCATGATAGTAGCCCTCGATACAGCATCCACCTTATTTAAATTATCTTCTTCGAAACTTAGCCAACCATTCTTTTTTGCCATTCCGAAAAAAGCCACACCCAGCACTGGAATGGATGCAAGGTTTTTAATTAATTCCCTCCTTTGATTTATTCCGGATTCCGAAAATTCCTGGTTTTCTTTCTGAGGGAATAATTTTTCTTTCCGTTGTCGAAAAATAATTTTGAAAAGTCGATCAAGACTCCAGAGATGATCTTTTTTCAGTATTGCAAAAATCAAGAGGATCCCGGCTTCAATCAGATTTAGATTGATAATATAATAATGACCCTGGACAGGTGCACTTGATTCAATAAATGGCGGGTTAGCAATGTAATAGATCAATAGTAAAAAAATTCCGGATATACTGGCCAATCGTGTAAACATGCCCACAAACAATCCCAAACCAATCAGTATCAATCCCCAGATATTTAGAAAATCCATAATCGCCAGGGTGGTTGGATTGGCAATTATCGAATGGAACAATCCTGAGAACAGCCATTTGGAATCCATTAAATAGGCATAACTCGACCAGTTACCCATTGCAAGTTTTGAAATCCCTTCATATAAAAAATGCCATCCTATGAGTATCCTTAATACTGTCATTACTCCTGGCAGAAGATTTTGTTGTGTTTCCTGTTTCATTTTGTCGCTATATAAACTGCTCATTAAAATAATTTGGCGTTAAAAAGATAGCCATGTTCTGGACATTATGCAAATTTGTTGGGACACAGAGAACACAAAGAAGGCACGGAGACCACGTAACTCCGTGTTCTCTGTGCCTCCTCTGTGCGTTCCGTGTCTAATAAAAATAAATCACGGGCATTTTAATCCACTAAGTATTTCTTTTGCCCATTCCTGGTATTCCGGTCGTTCTAGTAGTTGCCCGGCTGAAAAGATCCGTAATCCGGTAAGTTTCCCTTCATTAACCAACTCAACATAAAGCCCTAAAACGTCTTTGAATTCCTTCTCTGAAAGCCATCGTCCACCATCAGAACCGGATCTCAGGTAGAGACCGGCAATTACCTGTCTGTCAGGGTGATGTTCCAGGCCTGCTTCAATGTGTTCCCTGGCACGAGCCATGAGTTCGGGCTTATTTCCCCACAGGTTGAGGATTACACCATCAATATCGAAATCAAAAGCATGTCTTCCCTGATTACGATGAGGATAATGAGGTACCCAGAGTTGGAAGTTGAGATTGATATCCTTTGCAGCCTTAATGATCTCCCGCCATTGCTCTTCGGTCCGGTGACCTTCTTCAACCTCATCATAGAAATCATTCAGATACATGCCAAGAATCCCCGGATGTTCCATTGAGAGTTTTGCTACCCAGACCGCGTGTTTTAATGACTGCTCATGGGACCAGCCCCAGGCAGCCCGCTCAATTTTGGCGAATACGTATTTTACTCCAGTTGTTGATAGAAGTTTATACATATGGGTTTCCTCCCATGCCTGGCCTGTATACGGCTGATCATGTGACCATATGAGATTAAATCCCAGATCCTTTACCAGAGGGCTTGCGTCCAGATTTCTTCGATGGTTCCAGAGTGATATCAGACATTCCTTCTGAACCTGGTTGTTGATCTTAAGATCGGAAGAAGTATTTATATGGGGATCTGCCTCCGGATTGTTGTCCTGTACATTCGCGTCTGCCAGGATATGGCTCATGTTTCCAGTTGCTGTTTGAGCCTGTAAATTCAAATTCCCGAAAATGGCCAGGCATACAAATAGCAGGACCATATATCCAATTTTTAATAAAGTTTTCATTTGCATTACTTTATAATTCAATTATTTGGCACTACTAAAGCATAATTTGAGAACGAAAATCAAAGCTCCCAACCTTCCCGGTATTCACGATACAGGTATTCATTCGCTTCCGGTATATTGGTAACCTTCATATTTTTGGAATCCCATTTCAATGGGGGGGTAGTTATGTTTGCTTTGAAGTTCTTTCTACTTATTCGTAAGGCTACACCACCTAGATTGATTGTCTCGGTAACATCTTTTGCGTTTTGAAAATTCCCGGCTGAGGGTTTCCCTCCTTTAAAAGCTGCAATCCATTCAGCGTTACGGTCTCCCCTGCGTCTTTCTTCCTCAGGAATTTTATCCACTCCCAGGTAATCAAGCATCTTCTTCTCCGGTATGAGTTGATTTCTGAGGATTTTCCCTTTATCACCGACAAACATTGTTCCTGTCGCGGGCATTTGCTGGTCATCCTGCTCCAGTTCAGGTGGAGTCAGAGGCCGCATTCCGCCATCATACCAGTATAGGTCGATTGGACCATTACTACCCCTTGCAGGGAATTTAAAACGGATTTGACATGCATGGGGGAATGCAAAATCATTCGGTTGTACTTTGCTTACCTGATCGATTATCTGGCTGTGTGCACTGGGAAGTGCCTCAATACTTTCAGGGACTCCCAGATCCAAAGCCATAAATATTGGCCAAAGACTATAATTACCCATATCTGCTATACATCCACCTCCGAAATCATACCACCCCCTGAATACAGCATGTGTGTAATGCGGGTGATATGGACGATCCGGTACCGGACCAAGCCACAGATCCCAATCAAATCCTTTTGGAACTGGTGGTTTATCAGTTGGTATATTCAGATAATGAGGCCAGAATGGTCGGTCTGTCCAGTTGTGAATTTCTTTTATGCTGCCAATAGCGCCATCCCGGATCATATTCCTCACTTTATCGATCGGGCTTCGCCATGCCAGGAGATGGGATGCAACTCCTGTCTCACGCACCGTTTTGTCTACTAATCTGGCTTCATGAAGACGGTTTGCCAGGGGTTTATGCATCACAACATGTTTGCCCTTTTTCATGGCTGCAATAGATATCGTAGCATGCAGGTGATCAGGAGTAATGACTTTAACAGCATCCAGATCCTTTTCCTTTTCAAGTAGCTCTCTGAAGTCGGCATAGGCATTGCATCCCTTGTATTTATTGGAAGGTTTGTTTTTGCCATAGTACTTCTCCACGACTTCTTTTGCTATGTCACGGCCTCCAGGTATACCATTGATGCCTTCCCCCCAGGAGGGATCTTCCAATACAGTTCGTATTCGATTCCGGATTCCTGTCCGGGACCAGTCAACATAATCAGTACTGCTTTTATTGGGATCACAGGTTGCTATTATCTGTATTTCAGGATTGGGGATAAATCCGGTCAGTACCCGTAATCCTTGTGTACCACATCCAACATAGCCTATCGTTACCTTATCACTTGGAGCAACATACTGAGGTCCGCCAAGTACATGTCTCGGGACAACCGTAACAACAGCAGTTGCTGCTGCAGTTCCTAAGAATTCCCGACGGTTAATGTTTTTTTTTGCTTTCATAATCAATGTTGAAGCTAGTGTATATGAAAAATATTATAAATTGGATGCCATTTTGGGGCACAATGTTCACAAATAACAATATTTGTATTAGTACCACTTAGAATGCTTTATAAGTTAGTTAAAAATTAAAGGAAAAGAAAGGGAGTACAGTAATCAGAAAACAGGGCACGAGCAAAGATGCTCCATCGGTCGCCATGCTCCTACGCTGAAGCTTCACAGACTGTGTCATAATAAATAAATTCTTATATTGAGATAACTCAATCAAAGCACAATGGCATATAGAT